>JAESSZ010000577.1 GCA_016763875.1 Nannocystaceae bacterium | reverse complement strand
CAATGCGTCAGCTCAACGCCGTAGACCTCGGGTTTCAAACAGACAGCGCCGTCGTTGCCACGTTCGATCTTACCGCCAGTCGCTATTCGAGTCCTGGTGCGCGTGCAGCCCTAGCGGAGCCCCTTGTCGAGTGGGCGCGGGCCCAACCGGGCGTGCGTGCGGTCGGTCTCGGGGACAAACTTCCGATGACCTCGGGCTTGAACACCGGCAACATCACGAGTGACGTCTCCGGCGTCCCGTTGCTCGATCTGCCGCGCTCGGCGGTCACGAATGCTGCGGCTTTCGAGGTCGGACCCGGCCTGTTCGAGGCGATGCAACTACGACTGCAACGAGGCCGCACGTTCGAGCGCCACGACTACAACGAGAGCCAGGTGGTGATCATCGATCAGACGACATCCAAGCGGCTGTTTGCAGGCGAGGATCCAATCGGCCGTGAGCTTCGAGGTGACTGGGGCCCACGGGTGGTCATCGGCGTGGTGGCAACGATTCGCACGACGGGGCTCACGGGGATCGATATGCCGGTCGTGTTGAGGCCCGTCGAGGCGCCCTGGAACCGTACCGGGGCCGGCATGGTGGTGCGAACCGAAGGAGGAAGCACCGCGTTGGCCGAAGCGATCCGCAGCAAGGCGCTGGCTCTTGATCCCTCGTTGCCCGCGTTCACCGTTGGTTCCTACGACACGCGGGTGAGCGATAGCGCAGCAAACGAGCTACTGCTGTTTCAGCTACTTGGCCTGTTCGCGATGATCGCCGTCGGAATGGCGGCGGTGGGGATCTACGGGGTCACCACCTACGCCGTTGCCCAACGAACGCATGAGATCGGAGTGCGGATGGTGCTCGGTGCCTCGCCAACCCAACTCACAGCCATGATCGTGCTCGACGGGCTGAGACCGGTCATATTTGGTGTCGTCGTCGGTGCTTTCGGAGCTGCATTCGCGACCCGGTACCTTGAGTCGATGCTCTTTGGAGTCGACGCGATGGATCTGCCAAGCTTCGCCGCGGCCGTCGTCGGTATTTTCGCCGTGGCGGCGCTGGCTAGCTACGTTCCGGCTCGTCGTGCGCTTCAGGTCCAGCCGATCTCGGCACTGCGCCGAGAGTGATGCACCAACCTCAGCCGCGCATTGCGACACATCGCAAGCGCGGACTGCTGTGGCGGCCCAGACGGATCGCAGCAACCGCGATCATTCGAAGATCGAGGGATCGAGGGCCGACTCGTCGCCCGAAGTGACCGTCTTGGCGTACGCCACCGCGCCAGGAAGGATGTTCGCGACGTAGAAGTCCAGGCCGAGGACCTTGCGTTTGAGCAGCGGACTCTCGCCGCGCTCGCCGATCAACCGCTTGGCGACCCGCGCTTGCTCGAGTGCTTCGAGTCCAAGAAGGACCACGCCAAACGTCTTGAGGAACGGCACCGCCTGGAGGAATGCGGGGTCGATCTTGCCGCCACGTGCGAGCTGGCCCAGGTGCATCGCGGCCCCGCCCAACTGTCCAATCGCCTTGCCCAACGCCGCGCACTGCGTCTCGAACCCTTCGGCAGTTGCCTCTTTGAGGGACGCCTGAGCCTTCTGCATCCAGGTCATGAACACCGCACCGCTCGTGGTCCTCATCTTCCGACCGAGCAGGTCGAGGGCCTGAATCCCGTTGGTGCCTTCGTAGATCGACTGGATCTTCGAGTCCCGCAGCACTTGCTCCACCGGGTACTCGCCGATGAATCCGTAGCCGCCGTAGACCTGAACCGCCGTTGAAGCGATCTCGAACCCCAGGTCAGTGCAGTGCGCCTTGAGTACTGGGATCAACAGATCCATCTCGTCGAGGATCGCCTCGTTGGCCTTCTCGTCGCTCGAGGTCGACACCAGATCGTGACCCAGTGCGACGCGGTAGACGGCCGAGCGCATCGTGCTCGCCAGGACCTGCATCGTCATGAGCATGCGACGCACGTCCGGATGCTCAGAGATCGTGACGCGCTTGGCATCGGCATCCTTGAAGTTCTGTAGGGTACTGCCCTGCACGCGCTCCGTTGCGTACTGCACCGCAAAGTTGTACGCCGCGTTCGCAGTGGCGACCGCCTGCCCAGCGACACCAACCCGCGCCTCGTTCATCATCTTGAACATCAGCGTGATGCCTTCACGCTCCTTACCGACCAGCCAACCCGCGCAGGGCTGGTCAGCACCGAGCGCCAGCGTGCAGGTGGCCGAGCCGTTGATGCCCATCTTGTGCTCAATGCCGACGACCTTGGCCCCGTTGCGGGCACCGGACTTGCCCTCGGCGTCGAACATGAACTTAGGCACCATAAACAGGCTCAGGCCCTTGGTACCCTCGGGTGCACCGGGCGTCCGCGCGAGCACAAGGTGGATGATGTTCTCGGTAAAGTCGTTGTCCCCACCGCTGATGAAGATCTTCTCGCCTTCGAGGTGGTAGATGCCGTCGTCGTCGCCCGAGGGCGTCGCCTTGCAACGGTTGTCGCCGACAGAACTGCCCGCGCCCGACTCAGTGAGACACATCGTGCCGCCCCAGTCGCCGCGGAAGAGCTTGCCCGCCACCATTTTGTTGGTCGCGCCGGGTCCGAACGCGTCAACGATGCGCGCAGCGGCAGCGGTGAGGCCCGGATACATCATGAACGCCATGCACGCGGCACCGAACACGTCGTTGGTAACCAACGAAACGATGCGCGGCATGCCAACGCCTCCGTGCTCGATCGGCGCCGCGGGAGCGATCCAGCCGCCCTCGGCCATGGTCCGCCATGCATCGCCGTAACCCTTCGGCGTGGTGATGTTGCCATCGCTGTCGAGCTTGCAACCCTCGCGATCACCGGACGCGTTGATCGGATGCAGGACCTCCGTCGCGACGCGAACGATCTCATTGAGAGTCGCGCGATAGGTGTCGGCGTCCAGCTCGCCATACTCCTCGGTATCACCCAGCAGCCGATCGGCTTGCAGGAGGTCGAAGAAGACAAACTCGACATCGTCGACATCAACGCGAAACGGTGTGCTCATGACGCGGCCACAAGTAGCATGCGATCCGCGGCATCCGTGGCGACCAATCTGGCGTGGACGCACGTTCACCACCCAATAGCGGCCATGTGAAAGCCGAGCCACGGGCCCCTGGCGCGCCAAACGTCGCATCGGGGGTACTCTTCCGCCCGTCGTGCGATTTTGGACCGCGCCGTTTGTGCCCAACGTGCTGACGTTGTTGGCACTTCTTGCCGTAGCGGCGTTGTTGGTGCGGCTGCCCGGGCTACGACGCATCGGCGTTCCCAGCGCAATCCTTGCTGGGCTGATCGGTCTGGGACTGGGCCCGAGCGCAGCGGACGTCCTGCCGGTCGACACCGACGTGCTCGAAGTGATGGTCTACCACGCGTTCGCCGTGGTGTTCATCGCGGTGGGCCTGCAGTCGACCAAGCGGATAGCAACCCAGGGATCGGCGCGGTCGATGGCTTTCGGGATCGCGTCGTTTGGCGTCGCGCAGGCGCTGCTGGGTTTTATTCTCGTCGGCGCGTGGTTGGCGCTGACGAGCACCGAGTTGCACCCGGGGTTTTCATGGATGGTGCTGCTCGGATTCATGCAGGGCCCGGGACAAGCGCTGGCTCTGGGCAGCGCTTGGGAGGGTCAAGGGTTGGTGCAAGGCGGCCAACTTGGACTGATCTTCGCTGCAATCGGTTTCGCGCATTGCATCGTGCTGGGTGTGCCCTTGGTTGCGATCGCCAAACGTCGCGGTTGGCTCGAGGGAGAACTCGCGGACGCAGCGGGAGCACACGAGGAAGCCGACAACGAAGAGACGGTTGCTGTCGTGGACGAGGTCGATGTACGCCGTCCTCCCGCGGCGATCAGCGCCGAGCCGCTCAGCACGCAGTTACTGCTCATCGCGACGGTCTACGTTGCAATGTTCGCCGTGCTGTACGGCGCCACCCGGTTGCTCCCCGCGGGCAGCCCGATCAACGCGACGCTGTGGGGATTCCACTTCATCCTAGGCTCGGGTCTGGCGATCGGACTACGCGCGCTGGCCCGTAGAACGGGACACAACGGCGCATTCGACAACGACCTGCTCGCGCGGATCTCGGTCATCGCCGTGGACATCACGACCGCGGGCGCCATCGCAGCCGTCCGGCTTGAGGTGCTCACCGCATGGCTTGGCCCCATCCTGTTCATGACGACCATCGCGGGCGGACTGACGTTGGTCGTGTGCGTCTGGGCGTCGCGTCGCATCTTTCCGGACCGCCCAGTGTCCCACGCGCTCGTGCTGCTCGGCGCGTCGACCGGAACGATCTCGACCGGCCTGGCCCTGCTTCGCATGGTGGACCCAGGCCTCAAGGGGCCAGTGGCTCGCAACGTCGTGGTCGCAGCCACAGCGTCGATTCCGCTCAACGCCCCATTGTTCTTGGCCGTGATCCCGTTCGCGGTCGGACTGTGGCCCAGCGGGTACGTCACCGCCATGGTTGTGCCCGCGGCAGTGCTCGCGATCTACCTCGTGGTCCTGCTCGCCGCATTCGGCCGTATGACCCCCGCCCGACTACTGCGCCCCCTGACGTCATTTTGGCCGCCGCTGCCGCGAGATCCGCCGAAGTGATGGTCCCGCGGAAGCGGTCTCGAAAGCCGGCTCAAGGATCGAAGCGCCAGATCGTGAACGGCGGCACCAAAGGCTCGCTGTACGTCGTGGCAAACGAGACCTGCCCCGAGTCGTTGATCTCGCCCAGATAGACGCTGTCGAAGTACTGATGTGAATCAAGGCGCGCATCACCGCGCTCCACGACGACATCGGCGACCGGATCGGCGCCGGAAAAGAGCCCGTCGTACCCCCCGCCATTGCAGGGAAAGCCCGCGTCCAGTTGGGCCTCGAACACCACAGTGCCCGCGTCGTTGATGTCGACCGCGCCGAAGTTGCAGTAGCCGTCCGCCATCGTGGCGACTGGGACCAGTATCTTCGGCGTGTTGAATAGCGTCGGAGTCGCGAGGTAGACCCCGGCGTCAAAGTTGTACATCACGCCGTCGATGGGGAAGGACATGTTGCTGTTGGTCGCCAACACGACCGTGCCCGCGTCGTTGATCGCAACCGCCGGCCGGTTTCCGATGGCTAGCTTTTCAACCGCCGTATCGCTGTCGAGTTTGTCCTGTTCGATATCGTCGAACACGAACACGCCTCGCATCAGACCACCCGCAAAGCCGTCGAAGTACTCCATCTGGATCGGGACCTGCCCCGCATCGTTGACATCGAGTTCACCGAAGTTGAAGAACTCCCCGCTGCCCGAATGCAAGACAGTTGGCGCCGAGCCGACCGCATAGCGATAGATCGCGCCCGCGCCGTTGCGAATGTCCGAAAAAGCGACGGTACCGTTGCTCGACATCCCGATGCTGCGCCCCATGGCGGGCCCAGGGGAAACCGATTCACATGTCTCGTGGACGGTCGAGATAGCGCCACCCGCTGACGTCGTCTCATAGACCCCGGAGAACAGCGGGCACCCCATCGTCGTGCCACCACGACCCGCGAGAAACACCAGTTCGCCTTCGTCGCGAACTTGAATCCGCTTGGCACCATTGACGGCCGTAACGCCGAGACCGGACGCTGCCAGGTCGATCGTGATCGACGCGATGCCATCGCCAACGATCAGTTCGGTAGGGGTTGCTGCGACAACCGTTCCGTCGTTGCCGAGCGCTGGTCGAGAACGAGGAAGCAGGTCAAAGCCACTGACGATCTCGACCATGTCACCCGGAGGGCACCCCGCCCCAAGCACCAAGATCGGGATTAGTACGGCGAGTCGAACCTGATGCGGCATGTGCGGGTTGAGACGGCTCGCGGACACTGTGACCCATCTTTATCCAGATAATGTCCGTGAGCGAGCGGTAGGCGATGTTTTGCGACCGCGGACCCTCTCCTCGCCCCAGCGACTTGCGTTGCAGTGCTCGCTTGCTAGCTAGCGTGCCTGATATGGGCGGTTTGATGGGTAGGGTAGTTATTTCGGCAGGGGCAATGGCTGCCGCCTGGAGTCTGGGCACGTCCAGCGCGATGGCTTGTATTCCCCTACACCCCTGCGCGTACTCCAACCGCTGGACGGAGTTCGAGCTGGCACACACGACAGTTCCCGCCGACGGGGTGCTCGTGTTTCGAGTGGCGCGAGTCAGCCAGACGCTTGAGACGCCCGCCGCCCTAGCGTACGTGGAGGTTGTTGTCACAGACGCCTCCGGAGCCACCGTTGCTGGCGTCAGAAGCTCTCGATGGCAGTTGGAAAGGCGTCGTGTGGCGACCAGCGGCGCCCTGGTCCCCTGGCGAGAACTATTCGGTGTCTGTCGCCGTCGACAACGACACTCTGGGGCTGCTCCACGATGACGAGCTGAGCAACGAGAAGGGTCTGTGCGGAGGCAACCTCGCAACCAACACCAACTTCGAAGTCGCCACGATCCCCGCGGAGGCGTTCGCGCTGGACCAGCCGTCGGGCGAGCAGACCGTCACACTCACCCCCCCCGCCCGAGCTTGAGACTTTGGTGTGCTGCGACGGCGCCATGCCCGAACTTGAGGGTCTAACGTGCGACGACGACGAAGTGAGCTGGGCCGAAGGGCACTGCGTCTCGCAACGCGGGACCGGACGGCTCGCCGTCACGCTAACCCTGGCGCCAGACCTCACCCAGGCTGCGGACATTGTCACTCGGCTTTTCGCCTATGGAGGGCCCTATCTGCCAGCGGATCTGGGGGCGCTGACCATCGAGCACCGCGGTGGCGAGCCGTTTTGCGCGCGCATGGAGGCGCTGTCACTAAGTCGTGGACGGCGACGATGATGCCACCGACGGGACCGACGATAACAGCGACGGCGATAACGGCGACGGCGACAACAGCGACGGCGACAACAGCGACAGCGACGGCAGCGGAGACGCAGGTCAGGACGGTGATGACGGCGATAGCGATGATGGCAGCGTCCCCGGCCGTGGCTGTTCGTGCGCGAGCTCGTCCGATGACTCCAGACCGCCGTGGTGGATGCTCTCGCTCGGCCTAGCCGCAGCGCTGCGCCGTCGTCGGCGACGCTAGTGCCCCCTGTGCCACCCGCCCGACGTCTCGTCCACGATCCACAGTAGACTTGGCAAGCGACGGACGGGTTGGCATAGGATGGCGGCCAGGGACGACCGAGCGATGAATGCACGCGAGACGTTGGCGCAGCACGGCCAGTCGGTTTGGCTCGACGACATGCGACGAAGCACGACCCGTGGCGGCGAGTTGACCGCTTTGCTCGGCCAGGGTTTACGCGGACTGACCTCCAGTCCCGCAACGCTGCACACGGCGATCAAAGAGGACAAAGAGTACGCCGAGCGACTCAGCGTACTCGTCGCCACACCGGACCAAAGCACCTCCGATATCTACGAGTGCCTGGTGCTGCAGGATGTCCGCGAAGCGGCCGACGCTTTGTTGCCCGTCTACGAGGGTAGCGGCGGAGTCGACGGTTACGTGAGCCTTGAGTTGGCCCCAAGCCTCGCACGTGACCCCGAGGGCACGATCGAGCAGGCGCGCCGACTGTGGACCGCTGTCGCACGCCCCAACCTGATGCTCAAGGTGCCGGGCACGCCCGAGGGACTGCCTGCGATCGAAGTGCTCGTGGGCGAGGGCATCAACATCGACGTCACGATGATCTTCAGCCGCGGCGCGTACCACTGCATCGCCGAGGCATTCATCGTCGGCGCCGAGCGATGGCTCGCCTCCGGCGGCGACGGCAGCCGACTCGCGAGTCTGGCGAGTTTTTCGGT
>JAESSZ010000576.1 GCA_016763875.1 Nannocystaceae bacterium | reverse complement strand
TCGGGCACCTGGTAGCGCTCCGCCGTGTGCCCGGTGGCCTCGGCGAGGCCGAGATCTTGCGGCTCGAGTTGGCGGCGAGCCTGGCCGAAACCCTGCTGGCGCGTCCTGCCGGGGCTACGGTTGCCCACGACCTACTGGCGCCGATGCTCAAAGTTGAGCGATCCTTACCCATGGATCGCGCCACGGCACGTGCTCTGATAGCTCTCGGGGACGCCTCGGTCAGAACCGGGCGCGATGCCCTAGCAGCCGGCTCCTACGGGAGAGCGATTCGAGTGATGTCTCTACTGCGACAGGAGCTGGAACGATGAAATCGTCGGTGTCAGTGTGGAGCGTGCTCGGCGTGGCGTTGGCATGGTCGGCAATTGTGGGGGCAAGTGCTGGCTGTGGCCCGTCGGCCGTGGCCGGCGAGCACACGGTCAATCCCGGTCTGGGTAGTGGCACTCGCGAGGTCGATCCCGAGGGCTACGACAGCGGTGAGAACATCGACACGTACAGAAAACAACTCGAGACTCTGCGTGAGCAGCGGGCCGAGAAGACCGCGGTGGTCGAAGCGAGTTTTCTGGTGTGCGAGGACCTGTGCACACTGATGGCGAGCATCTGTCAGGTGCGGGCCAAGTTGTGTGCGCTCGCCGATGAGCATCCCGGCGAAGACAACTATCAGGGCCTGTGTCGCGAAGCTCAGCACGAGTGCCGTGAAACGCAGAACTCTTGCGTCGCGTGCACGCAGCATTCCGATGAGCGTGACGTCTCAAGTCCCGCGCCCGCGGCCGACTGAAACCGGTTGGCCAGACGCTATCGGCCAGACGCTATTGGCCCGAGAGCACGATCGCCGGTTCCATGTTGGCGGCACGGCGCGCGGGCAGAAACGCCCCGAGGATGCAGAAGCTGATCGCAAACCCTACCGAGCTGGCGCTGAGCCACCACGGGAACTCGAAGTAGGTCTCGGGCTTGTAGGGAAAATCAGGCACGTAGCTGACCGAGATCGCATCGGCGGCGTAGCCGGCTCCAACCGCGAGCAGCAACCCGGTGACTCCCGCGAGCACGCCCAAGGCGGCCGCTTCGCCCAGTATGATGCGTGCAACGTCGCCCTTGCTGGCGCCCACAGCCCTCATGACGCCGATCTCGCGCTGGCGCTCGTACACCAGCATGAAGAAGACATGCATGATGTTGACGGCTGCGATGCCCACGATGACCGCCGATACGAGGCCAAAAACCAGCATGAAGACCGCGATAAGTACGGCCGCCTGTTCGGCCCCGCTGTCTTTGACTTTGAGGTCGAGTCCCTCAACGCCCTTGGCGACCATCGCGACGTCGTCCTTGGACGGAACCTCGAGGATCACCGAGTGGTAGCGCTCTGCGTCTTGTTCGCTTCCAAATGCGACGTTGAAGCGCTGCGCGTACCCTAGCGGCATGGTGAGCCCCAAAGGGATCGCCTTGTCGGAGAAACCGACGAGCTGACCGCGTTCCTTGAGCGCCTTGTCTTTCCGGGAGGCGCGGACCATGGACGCACCGATCACCAGATCAAACGTGAACCCGCGGATCGCCTCGGGGTTGAGCTGCGGGAAGTTGTGGGCGCGCCGCAACGTGCCGTTGTACAGCTCGACGATGTGGTGCGAGGCCACGATCGGGATGTAGTGGCGGCACACGGTGGGGATCTCCGGTTCGGGCTCAGGATCTCCCTTCTTTGGCTTCTTGGCCCGTTTGCGATTGAAGCCTTGGGCGACGCCAGGGTCGAGCATGGTCCCTGACGCCTCGCCACACCACATGCGGTCCCCGCAGTCCTCGTCGGTCTTGCACGACTTGGGCGGCTGCTTGTTCTCGGGCCGCGCTGGGTCGTCGAAGTCCTCGAACACCCACCCGTCGTGGATGTCGCCTACGACGAGCGATGGCTCGATTCCATCGGCGACCAACTCAGAGCGCAGGTCTGACCCAAAGATCGCCTCTCCGCCCATGCCGATCGAGGGCACGGTGAGTTTCATCTTCGGATAGACCTTAGCCACGCCAGGTAGCGCGCCGAGTTTCGTAACCGTCTCGTCGGTGATCGAGTCGTTGCCCAGACCCAGCCTCAGTGGGCCGAGGTTGACGTTCATTGTCTTGGGGACGACTTCGATCTTGTCCAACGGAAAGATCTTGCCGAGCACGACCTTGCGGACGCCGAGCCCAAGCGACAGGAAGAACGCGAACGTCGCGATACCGACGACCACACCCACCGACGCGAGCAAGAAGTGGTTGCGGCTGCGATTGAGATTCCCGACGACGATCCCGGCCAAGCGCTGAGTCTTCATGCGTTGGTGTCCTTCGAGTCGTCGGCCTCGGTACCGCTGGCGTCTTGGACCGTGTCTTCGTCGTCGGCGCCTTCGTACAGATGGCCGTCTTCGACGCGAACGGTACGCCCCGCTAGTTCCGAGATTCTCGGATCGTGGGTGACGATCAGGACCGTGATCCCATCCTTGTCGTTGAGCTCGCGAAACAGGTCGAGAATCTGCTCACCGGTCTTGGAGTCCAGGTTACCGGTGGGCTCGTCGCACAGCATCATGCGCGGGGTGTTGAACAACGCACGGGCAATCGCCACGCGTTGCTTCTGGCCACCGGACAGCGTGTTGGGCTGCGCGTCGACCTTGTCCGCCAGGCCGACGCGTTCGAGCATCGCCTGCGCGCGTTTGGAAGACTCGGCGGCCGTCGCTGTCGTCTCACCCCGGGAAAACTGCGCGGGCAATGCGACGTTCTCGCGACACGTCAGATGCGCCAACAGGTTGAACGCCTGAAACACGAAACCGACGTCGCGGTTGCGGTAGTTCGACAACTCGACATCGCTGAGCTTGTGCAGGTCTTTGCCGTCGATCTCCACCAAGCCGGTGTAGTCGCGGTCGAGGCCCCCCAGCGCGTGCAGCAGCGTGCTCTTGCCCGAACCGGACGGCCCGACAATCGCCACGAACTCGCCGTCGCTCACCTCAAGATCGACACCGTGCAACACCTTGTTGACCAGCTTGCCGGTGCGGTAACTCTTTTCCATGCCCCGGACGCGGATCATGCGGCGGGACGATAGCCGCGGGCCCATCGCGCCGCAAACCGTGGCGTGAAGCACGCGATCGCGGGCGAGGTACGGCACGGTCCGCCGCGGGCCGAGCGCCCTGGACGCCCTGCGCGGACGACTTGTGCGTCAATTGCCGCGGG
>JAESSZ010000575.1 GCA_016763875.1 Nannocystaceae bacterium | reverse complement strand
GACGGCGGCTTGCAGCACGCCGTGATCCAGGAAGCGCGGGCTGGGCGAAAGCGGCCGCGAGAGATACGCGGCGCCCGGCGGCGGCTCGATTGCGGCCGCCTCAACGGGGGACGCGGCGTGAGACACATCCGGTATCCCGAGACTCACGGTCCAGGCGATGAAGGGCAGACAAGCCCCCACGGGGAACAATCGCAGCACGCAACGCCGATTGTTCCTCACACCAGTGAGCAAAATCAACGGTAGTTCCAAGGTGCGGCCAAGGCCCGCGTTCGGCAGCGCGGTCGCGGGTGCACTACATTGGCAGCGATCGCCCTCGCGCGGTGGCCCGACCAACGAGCGGGCCGCGCCGATCCGCGAGGCCAAGGACACCAATGACTGCAAAGCCGCTTCCCCGAGAGATTTTCATTGTCGCCGCCAAGCGCACGCCGTTCGGTGCGTTCGGAGGAAAGCTCAAGAAGCACAGCGCCATCCAGCTTGGAGTGATCGCCGCGAAGGCCGCCATGGAAGCCGGCAACGTCGATCCCGAGAGCATCGAGCATGTCGTGTTCGGCAATGTCGGACAGACCTCCGCCGACGCGCTGTACATGGCGCGTCACATCGGACTCAAGTCCGGCGTACCGATCCCCACCCCTGGGCTCACCGTCAACCGACTGTGCGGCTCGGGTTTCCAGGCGGTCATCAGTGGCGCCCACGAGATCCTCGCGGGCGACGCCGAGATCGTACTAACCGGCGGGACCGAGAACATGAGCCAGGCTCCGTTCGCCGCCCGCGACATTCGTTGGGGCGTGAAGTTCGGACCCAAGTCGCCGCAACTCGAAGACACCCTGTGGAGCTCGCTGAGCGATCCCCACGCTGGGTGCGCCATGGGGAACACTGCGGAGAATCTCGCGGAGAAGTATGGGATCACGCGCGAGATGGCCGACGCGTACGCGCTGCGTAGCCAGCAAGCGTGGGGTGCCGCGCAAGCCGCCGGGTACTTCAAGGCCGAGCTGACCCCCATCGAACTCAAGAGCCGCAAAGGCCCAGAGATGTTCGAAGTCGACGAGCATCCACGCCCCGACACCACGCTTGAGAAGATGGCCAAGCTCCCGTCCGTGTTCATGAAGGACGGTACGGTTAGCGCCGGAAACGCCTCTGGCATTTGCGATGGCGCGGGTGCCCTCGTCATCGCCAGCGCCGAAGCGGTCAAGAAGCACAACCTCACCCCGCTCGCGCGCGTGGTGCAGTGGGGCGTGGCCGGGGTCGACCCCAAACTCATGGGCATTGGTCCCGTACCTGCAATCAAGGCAAGCCTGGATCGCTCGGGCCTCTCGCTCAACGACATGGATCAGGTCGAGATCAATGAGGCGTTCGCGCCGCAGTACCTCTCGTGCGAGAAAGAGCTTGAGCTCGACCGCGCCAAAGTGAACGTCAACGGCGGCGCTATTGCTCTCGGGCACCCGCTGGCCGCCTCTGGCGCCCGTATCATGGGTCACCTCGTGCACGAGCTCGCCCGCCGCAAGGGCAAGTACGCGGTCGGCTCCGCCTGCATTGGCGGCGGACAAGGCATCGCCATCGTCATCGAGAACGTGTCCTAGCGGACGCAGCCAAAGGATCGCACCGTGGCTCAAGACAGCGCTGAAATAGACCCCGACGAGCTGATCTACGACTGGAACATCCGCAATCGGCGGGCGCCTCTCAGTCCACTGCTCGACCGCGGGGTCAGCTTCTTTGACGAAACCCTTCGAGACGGGATCCAGTCGCCGTCGGTGCGAGACCCTGGCATCGAAGCGAAGATGGAGATCCTGAGGCTCACCGCGAGTCTGGGGATCGACGCTGTGGACTTGGGCCTGCCCGGTGCGGGTGCGCGGGCGGTGGCCGATGTCACCGCCCTCATCAACTTCGCCGAGCAAGAAAAGCTCGGTATCGAATACGCGTGTGCTGGCCGAACCCACGTCAGCGACATCAACGCGATCGCCGACATTGCCAACAAGACGGGGCAGTCGATCACGGTCTACGCGTTCCTGGGCTCGAGCCCGATTCGACTCTACGCCGAGAACTGGGACGTAGAGCTCCTGCTGGAGCGCACGATCATGGCGGCGGACCTCTGCCAAAAGCATGGTCTCCCGATGGCGTTTGTCACCGAGGACACGACCCGCACCCCGCCGCCGATTCTCGACAAGCTCTTTCGAGCGGCGGTCGACCACGGCGTGCAACGGCTTTGCCTGTGTGACACGGTCGGCCACGCGACGCCCGACGGCGTCATGGACCTGGTGTCGTTCACCCGGTTGCTGCTCGAGTCGATCGGCTCGATGGAGGTCGGGATCGACTGGCACGGGCACAATGACCGCGGACTCGGTGTGATCAACAACATCCGTGCGATCCAAGCGGGCGCAGATCGAATTCACGGCACCGCGCTTGGCATCGGTGAACGTGTGGGCAACGCGGCATTGGACCAAACACTGATGAACCTCAAGCTCATGGGAGAGGTGGGCGATCGCGATCTCACCAACCTGGTCGCGTGGTGCCAGAAGGTTGCGGACGCGGTCGGCGTGCCCATTCCGGGTCAGTATCCGCTGGTCGGGGAGGACGCCTTTCGCACTGCGACCGGCGTGCACGCAGCGGCGGTGATCAAGGCGATCAAACGAGGCGATGCAGGACTCGCAGATCGTATCTACTCGGGCGTTCCCGCCGGATGGTTCGGCAAGGAGCAGTCGATCGAGATCGGTTTCATGTCAGGCGAGTCCAACGTGGTGTACTGGCTCAAGTCGCGAGGCTTGGAGCCGGAGGAAAAGCTCGTCAACCACGTTCTATCGGTGGCGAAACGGACCGACCACATCCTGACCGACGCCGAAGTTCACGCGGCGATCAAAGGGTTCCGCCCCGCCGCAGTCTAGAACGGGTCGACGAGGTCGAGGTTGTCGGCTCCGGCGCTGCGCGGCTGTGTCGGCTTCGGTTCATCCGGCTTCGGCTGCGGTTCATCCGGCTTCGGCTTCGGCTGAGAAGGTTGGATGTCCGCTTCGGGCGCTGGCCGGTCACGTTTTCGCCGCGACTTCGGCGGGCCCTTGTTGGTCCCGTTCGCCGCAGCGGGAAGCTCAACGGCGAGCGGCTCAGCGCTCGTTCCGTCCGCAATGCTGACAACGCCGGGATCTGCGGGCGGCGGCTCCACAGAGGCAACGCCTGGCGAGGTGGTCGCGACGTCGGCGACCGACTCCGTGTCGACGACCGGTGCGGCGTCGGCAACCGGCTCGGCGTCGGCAACCGGCTGCGCCGATACAGGGACCGCATCGTTGCCAACCGAACCGGGCACGGGCCGTCGGACATCATCGCCGGAACCTCCGCGGGACACCATCAACCCGGCCACAAGAGCGCCCACGATCGTTGCGCCCACAGCGAGCAAGGGAATAGCCACACCCCGTCTCTGCGACGCGCCTCCGGTCCCGGCCAACGCGGTCTTAGGGCCGGGCCTTGTCGCAGGCCTTGTCGCAGGGGGCGGGCTCACCTGAACTGGCACCGCGACAACCGGATCTCTAACGATAGAGCTCCCGCCCGCTCCCGATTGCCCCTTGCTCGCGGGCACCGTGAGCCCTTTGATCGCGGGCACCGTGAGTCCTTTGATCGCGGGCACCGTGAGTCCTTTGCTTTCTGGTCGCTGCCCCACAGCGGGCAACCTGGTGCCAGGACGCTGCCACCCACCACCGACCGCACGATCGTACGCAGTGTTCGGCGAAGGGCTCGCAACCTCGCCGGATCCAATCCCCCGGGTCTGCCTGCCGGTTGGCTCGCTTCCCACGGGTGCCAAGTCCTGACTCATCGCATCGCGGATGAGTGTCGTCGCCTCTTCGATTGTCTGCACGCGGTCGGCGGGGTCGCGTTGCAGCAACTTCGCGATGACCGCGTCCGTTGCGACCATCTTCGACAGGTCGGGTGCGGCCTGCCGCAAGCGCGGCGGCGTCGTGTGAAGCTTGAGGTTGATGAGTTCGCCCAGGTCCTCGGCGAACAGCGGCACACGTCCGGACAACATCTCGAACAACATCACCCCCAGCGCGTACAGGTCGGCGCGCGTATCGACAGCATCGCCCCGAGCCTGCTCCGGTGCCATGTACTCGGGCGTCCCCAGCACGGTGCCCGGCAACGTGTCCTTGCTGTCCTTCGCCCGCGCGATCCCGAAGTCGAGCAACTTGATGTGCAGCTCGTCGCCGCCGGACGGACACAGAAACACGTTCTCCGGCTTGAGATCGCGGTGAACGATCTCGCTGTTATGCGCCGCCTTCAAACCGGCCGCGATCTGCAAGATGATCTCGAAGGCGACCGGGGGGCGAATCCGACGCTCGCGGCCGAGAGTCTCCGCAAGAGCTTCACCCTTGAGCAGCTCCATCACGTAGTAAGCACCGCCACCCTCCAACTCGCCACAGTCGCTCAGGTCGACAACGTTGGGGTGCTTGAGCGAGGACGCCAGCCGCGCCTCTTTGATAAAGCGACGTACGACACCTTCGGAGCGGCAGTGCCCACGACGGAGGATCTTGATCGCGATGTCTTTCTCAAGGCGAACGTGCCGACACCGATAGACGACCCCCATCGCCCCCTCGCCAATCTCTTCGCCCACCCGATAGCGGCCGTCGATCACTGTTCCGATGAGGTCGTCGTGCTGCACCGTCAACTGAGCCTAGTCCTCGCCGACACGAGTTTCAAACGAAGCTCTCGTGTTCCGTCGGGCCTCCAGCGATTCCGCGCTTGTGGGTCTGGAGTTCGTCACCGCCGAGGAGCCCAACTCAGTCATTTGGTCAGCATCGGCGCAAGTCTACGCATGATGTGTTGGACCGCACCGGCCCCTTTGATCCCGCCTTCAACTCGCCGCGGGGACGCATCTCCCTCGAGATTGGGCACAACGAAACGCGGGATCAACTTGCCGTCGTAGCCCGCCGATGACAGTCGCTCCCCGTCGTGATCGGAGTCGAACTCGATGAACAACACACCTTTCAACGGCTCATCGAGCTCTCCGGCCTGCACGGCGTCGTGAAATCGGGTGCATGGCTCACACCACTGGGCGCCGACATACACAAGCACAGTCCGGCCGGCACCAGCCTGATCGAGCGCGGCTCTCACAAGAGCAGGAACGGGACCGTGCGCCGCTTTGACAAACTCGGGCCGCGGTAGCGTCGGAGCCTCGGCAACCTCTTGCGTAGTTTTTTCCGCAGCGCTCGGTCCGAGTCCCGAGCGGGAGGCCTTCTCTGCTTCCCCCACACACGCTGCCAAGATCAAAGTGAGGAAGAGCGCGATTCGCGGCGGCCGCATCAGGGGTCCTTGCAAATGAAAACGCAGCGTAACTCATCACGTTGTGGGGATGCTCTTCGGCGGGCCGTGCCTATGTTGGCAGGACTCGATCATGAACTCGGAAACCAAACCTGGGCACTGGACGTGGAGGATCGGCCGTTTCGCTGGCATCGATACACACGTCCACGTAACGTTTCTGCTTCTCGTTGGCTGGGCCGCTTGGGCTGCCTACGCTGGCGCAGGCACCGCGATATCGGTTGTGCTCGGCGTCGGTTTCCTGCTCGCGGTGTTCGGGTCGGTACTGCTGCACGAACTCGGACACGCGCTCGTCGCTCGTCGTTACGGTATCCGCACTCGGCGCATCATCCTGTCTCCGATCGGCGGTGTGGCGCAGCTCGAGGGCATGCCGAGCCAACCGCGCCAAGAGATGGCGGTCGCCCTCGCGGGTCCCGCCGTCAACTTTGTGCTCGCTGCCGGGCTTTGGGCTGTGGGCTCGATCGTTGCTGCCCCACTGGTGTCGGGCATCATCGGCAGCCTCATGTGGGCAAACCTCATGCTCGGTGCTTTCAACTTGGTCCCCGCGTTCCCGATGGACGGGGGCCGCGCGCTCAGAGCATTTCTCAGCACCCGCATGGGTGACCACAAGGCGACCGAAATCGCTGTATTTGTGGGAAAGACGACCGCTATCGGGATGGGAATCGTGGGCCTGTTCGGCAACTGGATGCTCGTCGCCATCGCCGTGTTCGTGTGGTTTGCGGCAAACTCAGAGTTGAAAGCCGCTCGAATGCAGGCCGCGTACGAGGAGGGGGGCTTTCCTGCATCGGTCACCCCCTGGCTGCGGGAGCGCAGCCGCACATGGAGCAACAGAGCACGGGCCCAGCGTCCGACCTGGGACCTTCCTGGGACAGGCTGGCAACCTCAATCAAATTCCTCGGTGCGCGTGGTGGTGGTCACAGGCCGCTATTAAAACTTCCCGGGTCCGCGGGAATGCTGCGGGCCGCTGATGTGTAAGCGGGGCGTTCGTTTTTCGTTCCTCGGGCGGTCGCAGGCACGCGGCCGCCGTAAGCGCCAACCCGGTCGCGGTGCCCTCCCGGCCGTGTTGGCGCTTTTGTTTGTTGGGAGACGCTGTCGGGCACGGAGAAGCTGTCGCAGTAGTGCTAGGTTTCGAGGAGGTGTCTGATAGCAAACGTAGGAAACGAATGGCGCGGATCGGGACGACTCTGGCGGTCCTGCTCTTGGTCGGTTTCGTCTCGTTTCCCCTACTGTCGGTGTTCGCCGCCCCTTTCGTACCCGATTCCGTGCAGGAACCGATCGGCGCACAAATGATCACCTCCACCGCAGCGGAGGCGCCGCTATGCACGGGCAAAGAAGGGCGGGCCACCCTTGAAAAGCTCGCCACAAAACTCGCTCGAGCCGCAGGCACGGAGGCCGAGTTCAAGATCTACGTCGCAGACGCCGACGTCCTCAATGCCTTTGCCGCGCCTGGCGGCTACGTTGTGTTGTTCCGCGCGATCTTCGACAACGCGCAGTCGGCCGATGAGGTCGCCGGGGTCTTGGCCCATGAAATGGGCCATGTCGTGGAACACCACCCAGCCGAAGGGATGTTGGAGGCGTTGGGTTACGGGATCTTCGGTTTCATCGTGCCCGGCAGCGATTCGGACTCGGCGGGCGTTGCAAAAACGCTCCTCACCTCCGCCCACAGTCGCGGCGACGAGCTTGAAGCCGACCGGGTCGGGGTCGCCATGCTCAATGGCGCGGGCCTAAACTCGCGAGGTCTCGTCTCGTTCTTCGAGACGCTCGAACAGCAAAGTACGACCATCCCGGGCGCACTGGAGTTCGTGTCAACGCACCCCACGGGGGCAAAGCGAACCGATCGCCTCCAAGAGCACATGCAAGACGGCGAGCCCGCACTCACGGAAGAAGAGTGGACCGCGCTCAAGGCCATGTGCGAGACCACCGGCAACGCCGAGCCCATCGCTATCGGCGGCTAACGACGCGCACACGGGACCGGGCGGTTGCAAGGGCCAGACGCGGTCACCCTTTGACGTGCGTATCGAACCATTCGACGAACCGCGTTGCGAAGTCGATCTGGTGGGCTCGTTCGCCCAAGCCGTGGCCTTCACGCGGGTACATCACCAGTTGCGCACTGGTGCCTGAATGCCGAAGCGCACGGTACAACTCGTAGGCTTGGCCCGGCGGCACGCGTGTGTCTTTGGAACCATGAACGATCATCGTCGCGGTCTTCGAGCCTTGGGCGTGCGCCATCGGTGAGCGATCCCAGACCAACGCGTAGTGATCGTACGGCCATAGGTCCCAGTGGACCAACGAGTTCTCGTGCTCGATTTCCGTCGTGCCCGTGAACGAGACCCAGTTCGTTATCGCGGCCCCAACCATTGCCGCCTTGAACCGCGCGGTGTGTTTGGTCGCGGCCAACCCAGAGAAGTAGCCGCCGTAACTCCAGCCGCCCATGCCAACGCGGTCCGGGTCCACCAAGCCATCGGCCGCGAGTTTGTCGATCCCTGCGAGGACATCGGTGAACTCTTTGCCGCCAAGGTCTTTCTGGTCGGCCTTGCCGAAAGCGACCCCGCGCCCCTGGCTCCCGCGGTAGTTGGGCTCGAGCACGACATAGCCGTTGGCGGCGAACAACTGCACGGGGTAGGTCCCGCGCGTGTTCCATCCGTTGAGCGAAACACCTTCGGGTCCACCGTGCACCAGGATGGCCAACGGGTAGCGCTTGCCCGCGGCGTAGTCGACCGGCTTGGTCAGTACACCTTCAATCTCCAGACCGTCCTCCGCGTTCCACCGCACGATCTCGCGGGCGCCGAGCTTCACACCGTCGAGCGCTTCGCTTGTCTGCGTAATCTGCGTCAACTTGCCCGACCGCACTGAGCCCACAAACAGCTCGCCGGGGTGGTCCCACGCCTCACAGGCTGCGACCAACGTTTTACCGTCCGTCGAGATGTCGATCCGACGGCAGATTCCCCGCGGCTTGGCCAACGACTTCATCGAACCATCAACACCAACGCGATGCACAGGCGTCGCAGTGCCTTCGTTGGCGAGCATCGCGATGCTCTTACTGTCCAGCCACCGCAGCCACTGCCCGGTGCCTTCGTAGTCCGCAGTGAGTGCTTTCTTGGTGCCACCTTGCGCGGGCACAACAAACAACACGCCCGCGGTCGGGTCGTGGATATCCGCGGCTCCGAGGAACGCGATCGTCTTGCCGTCGGGCGACCACGCCATCGCACCGAGTTTGCCCTCGGTGTCCGTCAGGGCTTTCGTGGCCCCGCCCGTCGCGGCCACGGTGTACAGGCGGCTGTACATCATCGTCGCGTCGATATCGGCACGATCGCTGAGACGCACCACGAGGCGGTCTCCGGAAGGCGACCACGCAAAGGCACCCACATGCTGCTTTCCGACCAGCACGTCTCGGGACACGCCAGACTTCACGTCGACCGCAAGCAACACCCTTTGCGTCCCGTGGACGTCGCCGAACTGCGGATCGAAGCCCGTTTCGGCGGACTTTTCTTCGGCGGCGGTTGGCTTGGCGGCTGTGACGTAGGCTATTTCCTTGCCGGACGGCGACCACTCGAACGTCGCGATCCCCGTCTCCGAGGACGTCAGCACCCGGGCCTCGCCACCATCCGAGGGCACGAGATAGATTTGTGTCGCCGCATCGCCTGACCGTTTCGACAGAAATGCCAGCGTCTTGCCGTCGTCAGACCAACGCGGATGCCGCGAGCTCACCCCGGCAGCGCTGAAACGGCGAGGCGTTCCACCCTTGCTGGGCGTCACCCAAATAATAGTGCGGGCACCGTGGGGTCCCTCGATCGCCTCCGGCGGCGTCCGAACGGTGTAAGCGATGCTCTTGCCGTTCGGCGAGACCACCGCAGAACTCACGGACGCGAGGTCAGCGATGATCTCCGCGGTCAAACGATCGGTGCGCGGCTTGGACGACTTGGTCTTCGCGCGCGGTGCGGCAGCATGTGCATTGAGGGTCCCGCCTGGGGTCGCGCAGCCGAAGAAGATCGAGGTCACGGCAATCGTCACGAGCTTGCGCATGCGGCGAACCATACACGACACTTGTCACGCTATGGCGGCCTGCGACCCTTGGAACACCGTCCGCTACCGCGGAGAGCGAGGAGGCCACTACGAGAGTTGGTTTCTTCGCGCCAATCACCCGAGCGCCCCGCGAGCCTTTTGGATTCGCTACACGATCTTCTCGCCCAAGGACCGGCCCCAGGACGCTGTTGGTGAACTGTGGGCGATCGCATTTGATCGCGAGGCGCAGCGAGTGCTCGCCACGAGGAGCGAACGACCGATCGCCGAGTGCAGTTTCTCCGACAGCATCACGGACGTTCGGGTCGGGGATGCAAAGCTCTCCGCGCGAGAACTGACCGGCGAGGCTCGTCAGGGGACCTCGACAATTGCGTGGGACCTGCACTACGACGGCACCGATAGCCCGCTGCTGCTGCTGCCCCAGGCCCGATACACCACGTGGCTGCCCAAGGCCAAAGCCGTCACCCCGCAACCCAACGTGCGATTTAGCGGCGCGCTGGTGGTGGACGGCGAGCGCTGGGACATCGACGGTTGGCTCGGCAGCCAGAACCACAACTGGGGGAGCAAACACACCGACTTCTACGCGTGGGGGCAGGTCGCGGGTTTTGACAACGCGCCGGACGTCTTCCTCGAATGCGCGACCGCCCGCCTGAAGATTGGTCCGCTGTGGACACCCCCAATAACTCTCGCGGTGCTCCGTCTGCCGGATGCAGAAATCCGACTCAACACGATCGGCCACGGACTACGGGCCCGCGGGACGATCGATGGGTTCAACTGGAACCTGCACTCGCAGCGTGGGGACGTGGATCTCAAGGTCCGAATGTCCGCCCCCCCCGAGGCGTTCGCGGGTCTCACGTATCGGAACCCACCGGGTGGGAGCAAAACATGCCTCAACTCCAAGCTCGCCCGTTGCGAGTTGACCTTGCTGCGCGAGGGACACCAACCACTTGAGTTGACAACCGAACATCGCGCGGCGTTCGAGATTCTGACGGACAACCCTCCCGCCGAAGTGCCTGTCCTTCTCTAGGCAGAACGACGTCGGCGCCACAGCATGCCGAGGAGCAACAGCAACATTCCTGAGGGTGGCGCACGGTTGGTTCGGCAACCGCAGCCGTCATCGTCTCCGCCCGCACCGGCCGGGAGAGCGGGGTCGTAGCCATCGGTCCCCGTTGCGTCGTCTCCCGTGCCGCCAGGCTGCGGTGCGCCCTCGGTGTCGCCGCCATCACCTTCCCCCGCGCCCTCGTCGGAGTCGCCGTCGGCGTCGACCGGACCTCCTGTGCCGTCCCCCGAACTCTCGCCTTCACCACCGATCCGGGTCACCCGTAACGCATCGAATACGATCGCGAGTTCGGCCTCGTTCGGCTCGCCTGTGTTGTCGTCGAGACCCACTCGGAACTCCGATTGTGAGTCGAAGTCGAACGTTCCGAGCGAGACCCATCCGCTCGCGCTGGATTGATCGATCTCAACTTCGGTCGTGCCATCGCTGTGCACGATCTCGTAGGTGGCTTGCGTTGACTCGCCGTAACCGCCCTCGATGTAGACCTCGAGTTCATAGGCCGCGGTCTCTTCGAACCACAATCGCCATATGGCGTAGTTACTTGGATCGGCGTTGTCGGTGGCGTTGGTCCACACGTGCGAGCCGCCCTGCCCGACCGCCTCGTCGCGCCAGAACATCGAGTTGCCGTAGAGTCGATAGCAGTCGTCGCCGTTGTCGATCTGACCGCCGTCGGCCGCTATCGTCCCGCAGATCTGCACTTCGTCGGTGCCAAGCGCGAGCAAGTCGTCGAGCGAACCGTTGAACGTGTTTTGGTCGACGTCACCCGTGATGCCTACCGTGCTGCCCGAGCCGCTGTACTGGTGGAAGTCCCACACGGGCCAGGGGGTCGGCGTTAGCGGACAGTCGGTTTCGTAGTGAGCGATCCACAGCGGGTAGTCCCCGAACGAATCCGAACCGACATTGTCCTGCCAAAAGTAAGGGCCGGTGTAGATGATCGGCCGCACGCCAAGCGCCGCTTCGACGTGCTCGACCCAAGCCTGCACCGCCATGGCAATTTGAGGCCCGCTTTGCCCTCCGGTGCTCTCGACGTCAATGACCGGCGGTAGGTCGCCCGGCATCAACGGTCCCATGTGCTCAAGCAACAGGTCGGCCTGCGCTATCGGGTCCTCGTCGGGCTCGAAGTACTGGTACACGCCCACAGGAACGCCGGCCGCATGCGCGTTGGCCCAGTTCGCGTCGAACTGCGTGTCGAAGATCTGCGTGCTGTGCGAGACGCGAATCAGCGCGAAGTCGACCTCGTTCGCGACAGTGTTCCAGTCGATGGTCCCTTGGTAGTAGGAAACGTCGATGCCGTGCAGCGTTTCTTGTCCGGGACAGACGTTGTTCAACGCCGCGACGGGCTCCGGGATATTGGGCTGCAGTCGCAGGCCATCCCCCATCACGGCGCCGTGGTCGCCAGGTGCAAGCAGATTGGCCGCGAAGATTAGACTTGCTGTGATCACATCCACCCCTCCCTACGTTGTCACAGACCCATGCGTGGTTCCCACGCCCTTGTTGACGCCCGCGCACCCCTAGATCGCAATGACAGAGGTACAAGACGTAACTCGCCTCGCAGGTGCCGCGCGAAACCCCGGACCTCTCGTTTTCGCCCGGGTCAGGGCGTACCGGCCGGGGCCGCCGATGGCACGAGGCGAACTTTGCGTCGCAACTGCATCGCACCGCGCGAGGTCCAGACCTTCATAAGGTCGCCGACGACCGGTGAGCTGCGCACAAATCCCAGTCCCTGAGTATTCCCAAGCTCTTCGCTGCGGCGCAGCGCTTCGAGGGTCCCCACCAGGTCGTCCGTCGCGATCATGGCCACCCGTCGCGCGGTCTGGTCAATCCAGCCAACCAAGGTTCGGGTATCGACCGTTCGCGCTCGGGCGTAGTCGGTCGCCGCGAGTTCGAGGGCCTTGCGCTTGCGCCGAGGAATGCCGCGCACGATCTGGCGCTGGCGCTCGTCGAGAGTCGCCACCGGTGCAAGCCGCTCCCCGAACCCTGGCACCACCGATCGCACCGCAGCGGCCAGCACGATCTCAAGCTCGCGCGCATCGAACAGCCGCATCGGATACGTGCCTCGCGCGATGTGGACAAACGCCTCGGTGAGCAGAAAAACCTGCTCCGACGATGACGCCTCACTGATCCACAAGGGGAGCAGCACCGACGGGCGCGATGTGTTCTCCACTCCGACCGCGCGGTCGGGGTGACGATGGACGTACAGATCGTATTCGATGACCCCTGTGATCGCCGCGATGCGTTCGACCAGCGTACGCAAGGGATGGTCCGATCGCGGCGAGATTTTGTCGCGCGACGACACGCCCCATGCTGCGAGATCTGGCGGCCTCACTTTTCCGAGCCCATCGCAGATCGCGGCCAGCAGGTTGACCGCGGGCATCTGTTGCTCGGGCGCAACCACAAGGTCGAACGTACTCCCGGGCGCGATCCCACCCGCGGGAATTGCCCGCGTATACGGCCGCCACACTCGAATCAAGTCGTGTTCGCGATGGTCCGCCTCACCAAGGACCGCAAGTCCAGCGAGCGACAGATCGTGTTCCCGCTCCAGGCCCATATCCTTGTAGGTCTGCACCAACAAGCGCCATGCATCCACGCGCGTAACGTCGTCGTCGATGATCGTTTGGAGTTGGTCGAGGGCTTCCGTGTATCGAAGCGCGGTGCGAAGTCGCTGCGCAAGCATGTAACGCAGGGCGATGTCACCTTCGCACGCCCCAAGCCCCTCGATCACTGTGGCCAAGGACGCATCGTGGTTCTCAAGCCGCTCTTGCTGCACACGTGCAATCTCTTGGTACAGCGCAGCAAGCGTTCGGGATTTTGGCTGCCGCTCCGCCTTGAAGTCGCGAAGCGCCACAACGTAGCGCTCCCAGTGGTGCGGCGCGGTCGCGAGCCGCGAAAGTTCGGCCGCCGAACCGCCCGAGGGGCCTTCGAGCGCGACGGCCTCGGCGAGCGTATCGATAGCTTCTTCCCGCCGATCCATTCCTGTGTGCGCCTTGGCCACGAGCAACAGCGCTTGAATCTGCGAGACCTCGTCCTGTGCAAGCCCGAGGATCCGCTGGGCGGTATCAACAACGGCGGCATGCATACCGCGCTGCACCTGAAGTTTGACGACGCGATGGAGCGTGTCCGGGTCGTTCGGTTGCAGGTCCAACGCAAGCGCGTAGTGAGAGAAAGCGTCGTCGATCTCTCCCTCTGACTCGTGCGCCATCGCGAGCAGGACATGGGTCCGGTGCAGGATCTCGCCCTTCGGCTTCAACTTCAGCGCTCGCTGCAGTTGGTCGATCGCCTCGTCGACACGGCGGTCTGCAACATACAGTTCGGCCAGCTCCACAATCGCATCGAGGTTCTCTGGCTGCGCTTTCAGCAACTTGCGCAGCGCACCGATCGCTCTGGTCGCGTCGCGAACTTCGTGCGCGTAGATCTTCGCAACCTCCATCCATAGCGCCGCCACCCGCTGACCTTCTTGTGCGTCCGAAGCAGCTCTGGATAGACATTCAGCGAGGCGGTTGTGGTCGCTGGCGGCCGAGAGGAGTTCCGAGAGGCCTCCTGCAGCTTCAAGGTGGTCGGGCCAGAGCTCGAGCGCTCGCTCGAGATCAACGGCAGCCTCCACTCGGTCACCGATCCGCTCCATGTAGATGCGACCGCTCTTGGCCCACGCATCCGCCTCCTCGCTGGCATTGCGTGCAATCGCGGCTTCGGCTCGCGCGGCTTCGGCCAGAGACTCATCGTCGCCCAGAACCTCGGCGATCCTCGCCAGTCCGCGGATTGCCCCCCGACTTTCGGGATCCTGCGCCAGCGCCTCCCGGTAGATGCCGAGCGCCTCCGGATTGCCCGCCACCTCCAGCGATTCTGCGCGCCTCGTCAAATACGCACCGCGCAACTCAGCATCCTCAGCATTGAGAGCGAGCCTCGCGTCTACCGCCGCAAGCACCTGCGGGTCGTGGCCACGCAACGCGTAACGCTCGAGACCCATAAGTGCCCCCATGTCAGCCGGGCGCAACGACAAGATCGACGAGTAGCAGTCGATGATGTCGTCGGTGCTGCCTATCTTCTCTCGTTCGAGAAGTCGCGCCCGCTCGGTCAACGCCGTGACCTTGGCCGCGTTGTCCCCGAAGACTTCGAACTGACGCAGGAACAGCTCGGCCAGCTGTTTCCAAGCCCGCGCTTGTCGGTACAGCGGCTCCAAAGCGACCAGTGCGCCCAAGTGCGACGGCTCTAGTTCCAAAACCCCGACGTAGCTGGCAACCGCCTTTCGCAGGTCCGCCATGCGATCGGACCAGATCTCACCTGCGCGCATCAGGGCTGGGATAGCTTCGTTGTCGCGCGGATCGGTGCGCGCGCCCGCATCGAGCGAGGCGGCGAGCTCGGCCCAACGCTGGAGTTTACCGCGAACGCGCGCCACCGCCGATCGAGCGGCACGGTCGTTGGGGTTCTCCCGCAGCGCAAGCGCGAAACAGCACTCGGCGCTTGCGACGTCCTCGAGGCGCTCTTCGTACAGCGACCCCGCACGCATTGCCGCCAACACTCGTGTCGGCGGATCCCGCGTCTCTGCCAGCTCGCGCTCGCGGAGTTCGGCGATCTGTTTCCAGTCTTTGTTGCGCTCCAGGATCTCGGTGAGTGCCTGGATAGCAGGGGTGTAGCGCGCATCGATTTG
>JAESSZ010000060.1 GCA_016763875.1 Nannocystaceae bacterium | reverse complement strand
GAGGTGGGCTCGGCGGTCCGCCCGTGTTCAACGACCATGTAGGTGTCGTAGCCGGTTTCTCTGGCGCTGTCGCTCAGTTTCTTGCGATCGACTTACGCCGCAAGAATCGGATAGGCGGGCCCCGTGCAGGTCGCTACTGCACCCCGCGATGAACGACACGATGAAACTCACCGGAAAAACCGCAATCGTCACGGGCGCAAGCAGCGGCATCGGCCGCGCGACGGCAGTTCTCTTCGCGGCCCATGGCGCGCGGGTTGTTCTTGGGGCGCGTCGACGCAACCAACTCGAAGCCGTCGACGCCGAGATCCGAGCCGCAGGTGGCACATCCACCGTGGTGGTCGGAGATGTTTGCGACGAGGCCTACGCCAAGTCCCTCGTTGACACGGCGTGCGCCGAGTTCGGCGGGTTGGACATCGCGTTCAACAACGCGGGCACTCTCGGCGCTGCGGGTGATGTCCCTTCCATGACACTGGAGGATTGGAACACAACCCTGCACACGAACCTGACCGCGGGTTTTCTGGGCGCCAAGTACCAACTCCCGGCAATGCTCAAACAAGGATCGGGTTCGTTGATCTTCACCTCCAGCTTCGTTGGGTACACTGTCGGCCTCCCGGGCATGTCAGCGTACGCCGCGAGCAAGGCGGGCCTGGTCGGCTTGACTCAGTGCTTAGCCGCCGAACACGGACCCTCTGGGATCCGCGTCAACGCACTGCTGCCGGGCGGCACGCTCACCGCGATGGCGTCCGACTTTGCCGACGACCCAGCCGCATTGGCCACGGTCGCAAATCTGCACGCACTCAAACGAATGGCCGCGCCGCTCGAGATCGCCAACGCTGCGCTCTTTCTCGCATCGGAGGCATCGAGTTTCGTCACCGGCTCGGCAATGCTGGTCGACGGCGGGAACTCGATCAACAAGTTCTAGCCGCCGAGCAGCTCAATCCTGCCCGCTATGGGCAGGACAACTCAGTTTCGGGGAGCGTCGAGTTGTCGAAGGTCGTCACGCCTTGGTAGTCGAACTCACCGCCCACGACGCGAAACTCCGACTTCCCGTTGAGTGCCCCGCCCCCCTCGTCGACGAACTCGATGTCCCATGCATCGACGACGAGGGCCTGGCTGAGGTCCGCGCGGGTTCCATCGGCCTTGATCAAGTCGTAGCGCATCCCCGAGCCGGTCAGCAGAGACTTGACCGGAAGTCGGGGCGTCTCGGTGTCGTACTGGATCGTCCCGAACTCGCGCACGTCATCGACCACAACCTTGGCCTCGAACTCCAGAGCAGCGAGGCGGTCCTCGATCTCCCCGATATCTGACAAGGTCAGCTCGATGGGGCTGGTTGGCTCAGTCCCGTAGCCGAGCAGCGCCACGAGCGGCCCCGTCGAGTCGAAACTCAGGGTCGTGCGGCCGTTCGAGAGATTGACGTTGACCTGCGCCCCGACGACATAGTTCTCAACGAGGAAAACATTGTCGGTCACCAGCTCGCCGGCCGCGGCAAAGTCGAAGTCCTCGGCCGTAAAGAACTGGGTCGTCATCATGACGCCCTCCCCACTGGTGCGATAGGTCCCGCCAGTCTCGAAGGTCCACCCATCGGGAGTCGCGTCATTGGACGACGTGATGATCGCGTTGACTATCCCGGAGGCGACGCCATTGCACAGCGCGACCGCCAAACCACCGCAGGCCACCATTTCGTGCAGGCTGTCGCCGTACTCGGCCGTAATCCGAGCCGCGTCGCTCACGTCCGCACCATTGGAACACGCCTGGAGTGCCCCCGAATCCACTTCGGACGTGAGGAGGCAGGCCGGAGCCAGTAGCGCCACGGAAAGTGTGGCAGCGAGGGAGCGAAGAGTCGGGCGCGCGGTAAGCATGGCGTTATCTATCCGCAGAACGTGTTGATGTCGGCGCAGCAGTCGCCGTAACCGACGCACGCCTCATCGCACCAGCAGGTGCCGTCTTCGGACTGACCATCGCAGTGGTTGCTGCAGGAGTCGGTCGCATCTTCCACGCAAATGCCCGCGGCATCAGGGAAGTCGCCTTCAAGTTCACAGTGCGCTCCCTCGACACACTGAAAGCCCGCGATACCCCCACACATCCCGCCGATGTCGCCATTGCATACGCCGTCGTACGCCAACGAGCCGTTGCACAACGCGCACGCGTTGCTGTAGGTGACGTCGTCGCAGCCACACACAGGCATGTAGACCGCCGGACAAATCGGGTCGGTGACCTCGGGCTGACACGTGCCCCAAAAGTCCCGCACGAAACAAGAGTTTGGATTGCGCTGGCAAACCAGACCGTCGTCGCAATTCCCGACGATTCGCTCGCCGCACGCTTCGTCTTGGGCGATCACGGGAGGCTCATCGCAGGTGAGGGCCTTGTTATCGCAACAATCGCCGTAGCTCTCGCACTGATCGTCACACCAGCAGGTCCCCGTGGATGACTGGTCGCCACAGTCGTCCGGGGAGCAATACCCCGACACGCGAAACGCATTGTCGGCGCGGGCATCGTCGTGGCCGTCCGCGGCGAGTTCGGGCTCCGGCTGCTCAGCGTCGCAACCGTTGAGCGATACGATAGCGGCAAGTGCGGCAGCGGGGACGACGGCAAGGAGCTGTGAAAGATTTTTCATGGGGTGCAATCCGTTGCGTTTTGGGGCGTGCCGCAATCGGGGGTCGCGGCTAAGCGGGGGGAATAGAACAGTTCGATATCGCGACTGCAACCGGCACCCGAGCCCTGGCCTGAGAGCCTGCGGAACTGCGTTTCCGGGCCATGTCTACCTCGCAGGCGAGATTTTGGCAGGGGCGTCCTGATGGACCGAACGTTGCGTTGGCCCGGCGGGCAGGACGCACATTTTCTTGCCTCGTCGGGTTCCGGGTGGATACGATTGAGTTCTAATGCGTACCTTCGGACTTGTTCTCGCTTCCCTGACCCTTTTTGCCGCCGCATGCGGTGACGACGACGCTGCCGCCGACACCGACAACGGCTCGGAGACCGGGAGTGACACCGGACCAACTGCGACAACCGTGACGATGGCCACCACGATGCCGGCCGAAACGGGTGATCCCACCCCAACCGCCAACGATACGACGGGGGGCCCGGCCGACGGTTCTAGCTCTGGCGACTCTGGCGACTCCGGTGATTCTGGCGACTCCAGTGACTCAGGGAGCGAGACCGGAACCGGAACCGGAACCGAAACGGGCACGACCGGAGGTGGTGAGGCCGTATATATGGCCTGCGACACTGAGGCCGAGAACGAATGCCCCGACCCGTGGGGTGCGTGCTACGCGTTCATTAAGAACTACACGGTGTGCACGTTGCCCTGCAAGGACGACGCCTCCACCTGTCCGGAGCCCCCCGACGGGGACGCGGTACCCGTGTGCGGTGGATCTGGTAGCGATCTGTGCCTGCTCGATTGCGCCAACGACGAGACCTGCCCCGACGGAATGGACTGCCAGGTCAGCGGCAGCGGATCGAGCCGCTGCGTGTGGCAAAACCCCTAGCTCAGAAATGCATGCGGACGACGACGGCTGCCTGGCCGGAGGCCCGGGCGGTGTCGCTGACCGAATCGTCACCGACTCGATCACCGAGCTTGAGACGTCGCCGAGCGGTGGGCGTGACTAGCGTGGCCCCGATGGCCGGACCGCGCGCGCCCAGGTCGCCAAGCGGGTGACCGTGCTTCGCATGGGGAGTATTCCCGTACCGAGTGCCTCGATCTGCGTCGACAGCAACGCTCGCGCGCGGCGGATCCGGGTCTTGGCCGTCCCCAATGGGATCTCCAGTACAACCGCTATCTCGGCCGCCGTCATCAACTCCCAGTAGCAGAGCTCCAACACGATCTGCGAGTCCAGCGGGATCCGCCGCAAGGCGTTGAGCATCGCGAGTTGGCCGCGGTCGCGCGCAAAGATCGATGTCGGCGAGGCGCCTAGTTGCACGACGGACTCGGTCTCGAGGTCAACTTCGCGCAGCCCAGAAACACGCGAGCGCCAGTACTTGCCCAGCACATTGCGCGCCACGCCGAAGAGGTACGCGCGAAATCCGGCTTCACCGCGCACGCGCTGCCGCCCTTCAAGGCAGCCGAGGAACGTCTTTTGGACCAAGTCGTCGATCGGACCATCGACCTTGTTCCTGAAGAACCGAACAACCGATTCGAAGTTGCGCTCGAACAGTTGACCACCCGCGCCGAGATCGCCCGAGACCCACGCCTCGAGCAAGTCCGCGTCGGTCATCGGCAACCCAAGACAATGATCTGAGGCGGCGTTCGCCCCTCGCGCGCTTCCGCGATGACCGGTACCCCCGCCTCGTTCTCGACCAGTTGTAGGAGCAAGCTATCGCCGCCCACCTCGACAAGACTCATGAGGCTCGCAACGTCCAAGTCGATAGCGACGTCTCCAAGCCCACGTCTCAGCAGGTGCCCATCGAACTCAACGAGCCGGGCCTCGGGTGGCCCCCCGTTCGGCCACAACCCGACGTTGTGGCCCCACGATGCCCACGTCGCCTCTCCGTCTAGGGCCGCCTCGCCCATGCCGACGCCCTCGACCCACGGGAACGCGGGGTCGAGGCCAGAGGTGAGAATGGTGCCCCCTCCTTCGCTCGTAAGAGAGATGAACAACTCGACGCTGTCGACCGTCCGCAACGCAAGCACCGCGTCGAGATCTGCGACGCGCATGACGAAGGCCGACTCCGATGGGTCCGAGACGGCGAGGTCACGTTGCGGCGATGCCCCGAAATTGATGCCCGAACACGGGCCCTGTGTGCAGGTACCACCGCTCAGGAGAAACGTATCGGCGATGATCTCAAGTTCCAGGACCACGTCGCAGTCGGAAAATTCTGATGAGGTACTGTCGTCCCCGAACCCCGAACTCGACGACGAACCGGCCGGAAGCCCCGTGGTGTCGGTGGTGTCAATCGCTCCGCTGCTGGCAACGGTGTCTGCGGGCGTGCTGCCTCCAGTCGCTCCCGCTGCTGGTAGGCCCTGCGCACATTCTCCAGCAAGGCCGCCGACGACCCCCGCGGGGTAGCGATATCCGCTCTCACAGTCTGTGTCGGGATATGCGCAATGCAGATCCGGTGTGCACGTCCCCTGGACACCCAGCAGCGTGCATTCGGCATTCGCCTGACACGCGTAGGGTTCGGTTTTCGCGCATGCTCCCGCCAAGCAGGCGATCAGGGCGATATCTCCGCGACGCATCGTTTAGAGTCCCCAGGCCGAGGCTAACAGAGACGCATCCTCCGCGCGCGATCAGCCCTTACGCCGGGATTTCTTCGCCGCCGCCGCGGGCGTCGGATCGTCGACGCACAACTCGCCTTTGTCCGACTCAAGAATCTTGATCTGCTCCGCAGCCTTGTCTTTGTAGTGCTGCGGCGCCTTGGTCTTCTTCTGCCGCAGGTGGTCAAAGTAGGCGATCGCGTTCTTGCACTGACCGATTTTGGCGAACGCGAGCCCCGAGTAGTACAGCGCGTCGGGCAGGATGTCAGACCCCGGAGAGTCTTCGATCACCCGGTAGAACTCACCCAGCGAACTCTTGTAGTCGCGCTCGCTGAAGTAGGTCTGGCCGATCTTGAACCGGACCAGTGCGACCTGGCTATCGTCGGGGTAGCGTGACTCGTAGGTCCGAAACAGTCTGCGTGACTGCTTGTAGCTTCGCTTGGCGAACAACCGCTCAGCCTCGGCGAGCAGGTCTTTCTTGCCTTCCGGGATGTTGGTGGCCTCGTTGAGTTTCTCTTCGAGTGCGACCAGACGCTCGTCGATCGCCTGACGACTTTCCATCAACTCTTGGCGCACGGCGCTCGCGGTGTAGCCCGCGTTCTCGGCCTCGCCGCGGAGGTCTTGCACGTCGGTCTCGAGTCCTTCGACGCGCAGCCCGAGGTCGGCCTGGTTGCGCCGCAACAAGGCCTCAACCTCTTCGAGTTTTCCCTCAAGTTCGTCGGCCAGCGCGTCGTTACGCTGCGCGGCCTGCTGTTGAACCTGAACCTCCGCGCGCAGTTTCTGCACCTCGGTGGAAATCTCGTCTTGGTCGACCTTGAGCGCGATGCACCCCGGCAACGCCGTGGACAAGAGCACTGATGCGCTAATAGCGAGCCGTAAACCGGTCACGGCCGGAAGATAACACGCTGCCACCAGCGCGGACGCGCGGCTCACGACGCCGCGCTACGCCAAACCTACGGCCAAACCTACGGCCAGATAAACTCAACGCGACGGTCTTTGGACCAGGCCGACTCGTTGCTTCCCGTCGACTCCAGCGAGCCCTTGGAGATCACCTGCATGTTGTCTCCGGTGACGCCCAGGTCCTCGAGGAATCGCTTGACCGACTGACCGCGCTTGTCGGTCAGCAAGATGTTGTACTCCTCGGTGCCACGCGGGTCGGCGTGAGCTTCGAGGTAGACCAAACGCCCCTGGGACATCATGCAGTCCGCGAGACCCTTGAGTTGGTCCGCGGCTTCGCTCTTGATCTTGGGACTGTCGAAGTCGAAGAAAATCGCCTGCAGGCCGCAGGGGTCAGTGCCGCCCGTGATGTCCGAGAAGATGCACATGCCCTGGTCGCAGATCTCGTCCATCTGGCATTCGTCGTCGTTCTGGCAGTTGCCCGCACCGCCGCCAGCGGTCGTGCACTGGCCAGTCGAGAAGTCGCAGGTCCCGCCGTCACACTCGATGTCATCGACACACGCGTCGCAGGTGCCTTCGCGACAAATCCAACCGTTGATGCAGTCGCCACTCTGAGCGCACGGATCGCCCTTGCCGTCGCCAGCGCCTTCGGTCGTGGCACCGTCCAGTGCGTTGGGATCTTGGCAGCGGAAGTCAGCGCAAACCCATGGGGTCGCCGCATCAGCGGGCGCTTTGGTCGCACAGTCCGCGTCAGTCGTGCAGTTCTGACACTTGGCGTCGACGCACTTCTCGCCGAGGTTGACCTTGCAATGCTTGTCCTTCTTACACTCGGGGTACACGGGCGTCTTGCACGCGGTAAGAGCGAGCATCGCGGGCACCGCGAGTGCGGCCACAACAGTGAAAGGGGCGAGACGAGCAATGATGGTCCGCATGTTGGTCTCCGGGGCCTTGTCTAACACGGGGGCAGAAGGTGTCAACCGCGCAGGCTCTCCGCCAAGATGCGGATCTCAAACGATTGACCGTTCACTTCGACCTCTTCGACGAACACATCGCCGGTCGTGGAGACAATGTCCGAGCGTGCGATCGACAGCGTCGAAGGCCCGAGTTCGGGCTCGCCCGCCAGTTGCAAGCGGTGCGCAACGTAGCCACCGACCCCCATGGGGCGAAACTTGGCTTCGGACACGATGAGGTCCCACTCCAGCTCGACTGTGCCGTGTGGGTGGATTCGCGGGACCACTCGCAGTTCGAAGTCGAGGCGGCCAGCATCGCTGCGCACAGAGCTGTTGAACTCCAGGCGGTGGCCGTCGGGCACCACGACGCTGCGTTTGGGGAGCGGAGCCTCCTCGGAGGAGCCAGAGGCCTCATCGCCAGGCGCGTCCAGCGGCTGCGCTTGGGCGGGCGTCCCCTCCGCAATCGGTACGATCTCAACCTGCACCCGGACGGGCCAAGTCACGTCGGCCATCTCTGTGGTGATCGGGGTGGACAGGCTGTCACTGGCGGTCGCGGGCGTCGTCGGCCCCGCCAGCACAAAGAATCCAGCGAGCGCCGCGGCAAGGCTGGCCCGGGTTGCAGAGCGCGAATTCTTGGTGGAGGGCGAGAGCATGTGCCTACGGAAGACACGAGCCGCCCCCGACCGGCAAGTTTTCGGCTACAGCCCCCAGATACGGAACATTTTTCAGGGGGTCCGCTCTCTGGCATGTTCGGGCCCGTGTCTCGCCGCGTAACAGTCGCCCTCCTCGCCCTAGGGCTCATGGGCGCGTGCGCCGAGGGACATCCGAGCAGTCACTTCGAAAAGCTCCAGGCCGAGCGGATCCTCGAGCCCTTCGGACTGACCGCAACCGTCGCCGACACTTCCGTCGCCTTCCTGGCATGGCATGCGCCGGAGACCGACTGCGCGCAGGCCTACCAGTTGTCGGTGAGCTACGAGCCCGGTCTCAAGTTCGAGGAAGACAACGAAGGCGGCCTCATCATCGCGCGCCACCGACGGCAACGTCCGTATCGCAAGCGACGAGGCGACGGGACCAGGGGCGTGAAGACAAAACTCCCGGATGGACCCGTGCCCCGCGACGTCGTGGTTCCCGGTGAGTTGTTTTATCGAGGCTACCGAGCGGAGCGCATCGGCGCCACGCGCAACTTCCACATGTCATCGGAGTTCGTCGGGCCCGCTTCACCAATGGCCGGCTGTTTTTGGCGCACATGGGATCCGATGGAAGACGCGTTCGCACTGGGTTGGCCGAAGCTACCGGGCAGACTGACTGCTGTCGGCGAGCAGTGGAACGGTCTTCGCGTTGAAGCACAGTGTAGCCGCGCCGCATGTGTTGATCCGGTGACCGGCGGGGGTGGTCCGGACAACCACTTCCGCCCCTGCGTCACGCGGCCACTTCGAGAGACCCTCGCTGGCGTCTACGAGATCGGGGGCGAGCGCTTCGCGTTGATCCGCAGCCACTGGGACGCGGGGCACGAAGGCAAAGGCATCAGCTCGACTCGGACGGCCTTGATCTCGGTCGACCACGGACGGCCGGTGTGGTCCGAGTTCGTAGTGGATCACCGTTTCGCGCAGCCCACCGTCAACGGAAAGATGGAGCCCATCGTGCGCACGTGGCAGATGACGGCCGTCGATCGTTGCCCCGGTAGCCTCGCGAGTCTCGGGTGGGACCGCCCCGAGCAAATGACAGACCTCCTGGACATGCTGCGCGAAGGACTCGAGTCTGGACTCGACTCGCGCAAAGGCCGAACAAAGAAAGGCGAACGCGAAGACAAAGCGGTGGAATGAGCCACCGGTCAAACGCGTCGACTGAGAAATATGGACAAAATTGTCGTCCAAGGCGGAGCGACCCTCAGCGGGGAACTGCGCGTCAACGGAGCCAAGAACGCAGCGTTGCTGATTCAGTGCGCCGCACTCCTGACGAGCGGGAAGACCACGCTACGGCACCTGCCGCTGCTTTCTGACGTCCGTACGATGTCGCGCCTTCTGGCGCGATTAGGGTGTCGAGTCACTGGCGAGCGAACCCTCGAGATCGACTCGCAGGACGTGGGCAGTGGTGATCTCGAAGCGCCCTACGATCTCGTCAAGACCATGCGCGCATCGGTCACCGTGATGGGACCGCTGCTCGCCCGCTACGGCAAGGCGAGCGTGTCACTCCCGGGCGGTTGCGCCATCGGTGCGCGGCCCATCGACCAGCATCTCAAGGGCTTGAAAGCTCTCGGGGCCGAGATTCTGCTTGAGCACGGCTACGTGCACCTGAAGACCAAGCGGCTCCATGGCGCTGCCTTTGTGTTCGACACGGTCACCGTCGGCGGCACGCAAAACGTGATGATGGCCGCCGCGTTAGCCAAGGGCGAGTCGCGGCTCGAGAACGTCGCGCGCGAACCCGAGGTGCAAGAGCTCGCTCAGGTACTCAACAAGATGGGCGCCAAGATTAGCGGCGCGGGGACCTCGGTGATCGAGATTCAAGGCGTCGAAGAATTGGTGGGCGTCGACCATGCGATTCTCCCCGATCGCATCGAGGCGGGTACGTTTGCGGTCGGCGCTGCGATCACGGGCGGCGATCTGCTGCTCCGTGACGCACCGGTCGACCACATGCACGCCGTCATCAGCAAGCTTGAAGAAGCCGGAGTGCAGTGTGTCGTTGAGCCCGAAGGCTTGCGGGTTCATGGGCCCGAGCAACTCCAGCCCATCGATGCGGTGACAAAACCACATCCTGGTTTTCCAACGGACATGCAGGCGCAGTTCGTCGTGCTCGCCAGCGTGGCCAGCGGTCGCAGCATGGTGACCGAGACGATTTTCGAGAACCGATTCATGCACGTGCCCGAGCTTCAGCGCATGGGCGCCGACATCCACATCACGGGCAACACGGTGGTCGTCCGCGGCGTGAAGAAACTGAGCGGCGCGACCGTGATGGCAACAGACTTGCGCGCGTCGGCATCGTTGATCTTGGCGGGCCTCGTTGCCAAAGGAACGACCGAGATCCTGCGCGTTTACCACTTGGACCGCGGGTACGAGGCGATCGAAGACAAGCTGAGCGCGCTCGGGGCAACTATCGAGCGCCGTAAAGGGGCGTCAAGCTAGCGAGAACGACGTTTTCTTGACAGCTCGAAAACGCGAGTCGACATGTGTGCTCCGGATGGTACAAGCACACACATGTCGGCAGGTGTACTGAAACTCGGCGGGCTGCTCGCAACCTTCTGTCTGGCCGCGGCCTGTTCGGCGGGGGCAAGCGGCGAGCGCAGCGGCCCCCAGGAAGAGCGGGGCCCCTTGGGCAAGGCCGACGCTGCGGGAACCTGCCGAGGGAACGACGGCGAGGATTTCTGCGGCGGTCAGTCCGCGGGCGCGTGCTGGTGCGACGACTTGTGTGTCGAGTTTGGTGACTGCTGCGCGGACGTGGCTCCGGTGTGCGAAGGCGAGATCGGCTTGGCCTCTGACACGCTCGTTACCGCGGGGCAATTCGATGCCATGGCCTTCACGGGCAGTGGCGGGGTGACCATCGGTAAGTCGGTCAAGTTCGTCATCGACAATCGCAACCCATCCGAGCCGACGCTCCAGTACCTGAACGCGAACTTCGAAGGACCGGTCGCCGACCCTCGCGCGACGAAGTTCACTATTTCTTCTCCCGCGAGGTCTTCCAGATCCCCGAGACCACGGCCGAGTTCAACCAGGTCACGTACAACATCCAGGACAAGCGCTACTTCGCAGGGACGCTGCAGCAGTACACGATTGGCGACAACGAGCAGACTCTCTATGCGATCCAGTTCTACCCGCAGGACGTCATCGCAGAGCAAACCGTGCTCACTGCCGTCCAGCAGGTCGCGCAAACGTTCGACATCGCCGACGCCCGACTCGCCTTCGTTGCCACTGGCCAACAGCAGACGACCGAGACCGTCGATGCCGCGATCGAGGCCCTGGGCGTCGAGAATCTCCGACTCGACGAGGTCCTGGGTGAACTCGACTACCTGCCGATGCAGTTGGGCGAAGCGTGGGGGTTGCTGCGCATCTTCCCCGAAGACCAAAACTTGCTGAGCGCGCTCGACATCCCCGTATTCGATGAGTTGCCTTTGGACCTGACCGTTGTGGCGGCCACGATGACGCGCGCCGTGCAGGACGCCAGTTCGCACATCAACCTCAAATCAAAAGAGCGCGGCACACCGAATATGGTGCTTCGTAGCGGCGGCCCAGACCACGAGCTGCTGTCGCTGTTTGCGGACCAGCCGATCCATCTCACCGTCGCCGCCGACGGCTTTCACATTGAGCTGTCGACGGACGCCATCGTGCGCGAAAAGCTCGCCGAAAAACTCGACAAGCCGTGGCGTTCCCTGGCCGTCGATGCCGATGCGCTCATGACGAGCTACGACGCGATGTGCCCCGACAGCGAAGCTGAGTGTCTCGGCGTGGCCGACAAGTGGGGCGGCAAGGCCGGGGGGCTCGGATTTCTCCGCAGCCGCGACGTGCTTGGACGCGCAGACCAGGCCGGCTCGGTCAGCGCACGCCTAGGGTACGACGTGTCTCCTCCGGGCATCGCGGTCCCCGTTCAACGGTACTTCGACTTCGTCGCGCACAACCCCGAGCTCAATGAGCAACTGGACACGTTCATCGCGGCAGAGAAGGAAGGCGCGCTGTCGGTGGCCGAACGGGTCGCGCAACTCGACGCGATTCGCGACGCGATTCTCGGTGCCGAGCTTCCCGAAGGTTTTGCCGCCGAGGTCGAAGCGACGATCCTGGCGGCGCTTCCGGACACGGCTAAGAGCGCCAAGATCCGGTCCAGCGCGAACGCCGAGGATATTCCCGGGTTTGACGGTGCGGGGCTCTACGACAGCTTCCGCGCCAAGTTCAATGAGGACAGCGTCGAGCCGTGTCACTACGAGTTCGACGAGGACGACGGGAGCTTCAAGTTGCGTCCGCGTACGTTCGACTGCGTGATCAAGGGGGTCTACGCGAGTCTATGGAACAAGCGCGCGGTGGAAGAGCGCTCGTTTGCACGCCTCGACCACGAGTCGGCGGGCATGGGACTCGCCATCGTCCAGCGCTACAAAGAGAAGGACAAGATCGCGGCGAACTCGGTCGCCATCACTCGCGTGCTCAACTCGAGCGGTGTGTTTGGCTACACGTTCGGCAACCAAGAAGGGAACAACGTCGTGACCAATCCGGCGCCGTCCACCCAGTCCGAAAACGTCATCGCGGGCTTTATCCCGGGCGCCCCCGCGTCATTCACCGTCACGCGATTTGCCAAGCCCGAAGCGGACGTCCCCGTGTTCACGGAGACCGTCATGACACAGGCCGAGATGCTGGAGATGCTCGACATCACCCAGAGCGTCGAGATGGCCTACTGTCGCGCCAACCCAAACTACTACCCAGGGCGGCCTTGCGGGGCCGTGACGCTGGATATCGACAAGCCCACGTCGCTGGACATGGAGTTCAAGTTCTACGAGAACGGTGAATTCCTGTGCAAGCAGGTCCGCGAGTTCTCAGGGCGGTAGCGGCTGGAACCGGGCTCGATTTTCGGGTCTACTCCAGAGTTGTGGCGCGCCAAGCGAGAGAGTCGAACACTGCCTTGGACCTGCCGCCGTGGCGGTCGACGCTCGCACTCGCCGCGACGGTCTTCGTTGGCGGTTGCTTCTCTGACACGACCGGCAACGGCGGCCCCGACGACAAACCCGGCGATACGTCCGCCGGGTCTTCGAGCACCTCGCTCGACGGCGACGACGAAACGTCCGCGGTAACCCCCGGACTCGACGATGGGGCGGACTCGACAACGCTCGCCAGCAGCGAGGACACGAGCGACACGCCTCAGTGCCCAACGAACAGCGAGTGTCTTCCCTTGGCCCCACCGATGTGGAGCGGGCCTCGGCAGGTCTTCGCGGCACCAGCGGGCGCGATGCCGGTTCCGCCTTGTCCGTCTGGAGATCCACCACTGCGAGCTGGCGGTGTGCCACCGCTGCTAGCGGGCCCAGCTAACTGCGAGTGCCAACCCGGTGAACCGGAGTGCGGCACAACGTTGGTCACGATCGACTCCACGGCATCCGACTGCGCCATCCAAACGGAGCTCCAGGTGCTCTCGGTGGGCGGAACCCAATGCGCGCAGATCGGACTACAAAGCGCTTTCGTCGGCCTTCTTAATGGCAATGAGCCCGCGGAGTGCCCAGCGGCTGGCGTCATGACGGACACGCCACCGGCCGTGTGGACCGAACGTCACGGCGTGTGTGACGTACCGAACCCGATGAACTGCGACGGCGGAACATGCGGCCCTCCGAGCGACGGTCCCGGTCGCATGTGCGTTGTTCGTGACGGAATCCACGACTGCCCGGCGGGCGCGTATACCGATCGAGTCATTGTGTTCGATGGCATCGAAGACGACCGACAGTGCACCGAGTGCGTGACCGAGGCCGACTGCGGCCAGGTTGAGTACTACGCGGACCTAGGGTGTCAGGGTAGCCCGTTCCTCAGCTGGCCGGCCACCGACAACTCCGACGAGACGCTCTGTACACCATTGCCCGTTCGAGATGACATTGAACATGAGTCCGTGCAATGGAGCGGACCGGTGGCGTGCAGGGTCATCGAAGACACGCAGCCCATGGGGCAAGCCGTGCCGATCGAACCATTCACGATGTGCTGCCTGGCGGAGGGTTGAAGTCAGCGTCTGGGGGGGGCGGGACCGACCCAGCTGAAAGAGTCCGGAAAACGAGCCCTGTCCGGGACCCGCCTTGGCTGCCAGAACTACGGCCTGCCGACGCATTCGTCCGCTTGCGAGTCGACGGCGACGACGTTGCCTTCACAGCGGTAGATCGTGGGTTCGATAGCGACCACGCCGCGTCGCCACGTTTCAACATAGCCCTTGGAGCTCTCGCTCTGGAATCTGCATTAGTCGAGCTCAGTCACCTCCACCCAATCGACTTGCCCCGCAACCCATCGCAAAAAGTCGTGCTCGACAGGCTCGATCCGGACGCTCGATCCGGACCCGACCTCCCACGTGCCACTCGTGTCTGGATACTCGGTGCACAGTGAAACGGTGGAGATGTCGACCACCCCTGATTCTCGAAACTCGGCCGTGGCGATATCCACCCCCGGGCCAAAGCCACGGCATGGGTATTCTTCGCACCCCAGGTCCCAGTACCAGACACCAATAGCCCACTGACCATCGCTAAACTCGCCAAGCTGCGGGCCGCAGCCGATCACCAGCAACGACACGAAGGCGGCAAGCCTCAGGCGCTGCGCGACGGACTCCACGGTGTCAGCCTAGCAAACTTCCTGTGCATGGCTCGCAGGCCGTGAAGGAAGGAATGCGGACGGAACCAGTCAGGATATGCCGCCTACCTTCGCATCGAACCGTCGGCCGCGAGACAGCGGCACGCCAACACCGCCCACCAATGCACCGACCACTGCCGCGAGTGCGATCCAATGCCACCGTTGCGGACCGCGGCGGGACTCTATCGTGACACTACCGTCGCCAAGCACAACGAAGCCCGCCCATGCAGAGGCAGGCGCTCCCGCATCGCGGCGTTGCAGCTGGGCGAAGGCGACTGCGGCGTCGACTGCGTAGCCGTCATCGAGTGCCGCGTAGAACTCGACAAAGAACGCCGCGGCTTCGGCATCGTCGACG
>JAESSZ010000574.1 GCA_016763875.1 Nannocystaceae bacterium | reverse complement strand
CCACCCGTACGGCTGTAGATTTGTGAGTTTATACCCACTACATTGCCCTTTGATGTTGCGGGTCAGTACTGGGGCCCGCGGCGTGTGCTCCCCTTCGAGCAGGCGCGCACGGCTGGCGTCGTGGTGCAGCAGGGCGGCATCGCAGCCAAGGTGTGCGTCATTCCTACCAATGGCGCGCTCGAGGTTGCGAGCTGTCTCGGCGCCGACGCAGGCGTTGCTCGCGCTGGCGGCGTCGGTCTGGACGTGTCGCGCGTGACCAACGCACCGTGGGTGGCAATGAGCATCGGGCAAGAACTCACCTGGGTTTCCAGGCGCCGCGTCGGGGTCTGGGTGGCCGCAGACGCAATGGTGCACATCGTGCGACCCCAATGGAGGGTGCGCGATCTGGGGATCGCGGCCAAAACTGGGCCCGTTGGCTTCCGTCTCGTCGTGGGTCCCACCCTGCGCCTGTAGATTTTGTGACGCCCGAGGTCGTCTCCGGCGATGTAGCAACGTTGCCCCCCGCCGTGTCCCACGTTTCGACCATGCCTCTGGCAGAACAAGAGCAAGAGGCCAGCGCGCTGGAGCGCTACGAGGACATGTTCCGGGCACACTACGGTCGCGTGGTCCGGTGGCTCACCGTCCTGGGAGTCTGCCGCGCGGACGTCGACGATGTCGCTCAAGAGGTGTTCATCATCGCGCACCGCAAGCTCGATCAGCTCCGCGCGGACGCCTCGGTCACCGGCTGGCTCTTGGGGATCACCCGCCACGTCAGCGCGACCGCTCGCCGGACGCGCAAACGAGCTGAGGTCCGAGAAACACAGGCCGAGCCACCACAACAGGCCCCCAATCCGGAGGCCATAGCGATGCGAAACGAAGCCGCGCAGCGCCTGCACGAGTTCCTCGTGTCGCTGCCAGAGCAACAACGACTGGTGTTCGTGCTCTACGAAATGGACGGCGCCACCGCGAACGAGGTCGCTGAAGCGATGGGGATTTCAAGAAACACAGTGCACTCGCGGGTTCGTCTTATCCGAGAAAAGTTGGCGCGGGCCGTCGCACGACACCGCGCGAAGGGGAGACGGGAGAATGTCTGACAAAGTTGAGTTGCTGCCCGAGTTGGATTCGGGCCTCGCGGAGATGCTGGACGCCTACAAGCTCGAGACGTCACGAGGACCGGCGGAGGTCGCGGCGGCGTTGGAGAAAGTGAGCGTGAAGCTGGCCGCGACGACGTCAGCCGGTGCCGTCGGCATCATGTCGGTGACGACAAAGGTCGTGGTCGCGAGCGTGCTGTTGAGTGCAGGCGCCTGGTTCACCTGGGGGGTGACCCGTGATGCGGTCCCGCGGGCCACGCATGTCGTGACCGCCAGCAAGACTGCGCCCGCCGTTGGCAACGCAGTCATCGCCGACCCCGAGACGGAGGCTCGGCCGGAGCAGATCGCCCCGCCAGCGGTCCCTGACAAGCCGCCGACGCGTCATCTCGCTGCGCCTCCGACCGCACCGCCGCCAACCAAGGCCAAAGCAAAACCACCACGCGTCACCAAGTCGCCACGCGTCGCCAGACAGCCGCACCTCGCCGCCCCACCCCACATCGCTGAACCGGAGCCCAAGAATCTGGCATCACTGAGCGCCGAGCTCGGCTTGCTCAAGCAAGCTCGTACTGCCCTTCGGGCGGGTCGTGCTGCCGATGCGCTGAAACGCGTGGCGGAGCACCGGACAAGCCACCCCACCAGTACGTTCGCCGAAGAGCGCGACGCCACCGAAGTGATGGCCTTGTGCGCACTCGGTCGGCTCAAAGAAGGTCGAACGAAGGCCGCCGACTACAAACGCAACTTTCCTCGGTCGAGACGGGATGTCCTGGCCACTTGTGAGGCACCGCGACAATGACGAGTCGCAACCACCTCTTGGCCGCATCTACGCTCATGTGCGGGATGTTGGCCCTGCTTGTGTCGGGCTGTACGGTCACTCGCGACGCGGGCGCACTGACGGGATCTGGGGGATCGAGCGGCGAGCACGAGGGCACCTCGAGCACTGGCGCGAACCAAGCGGACTCAGAGGGCACAACCGAAGACACAGAGAAGCTCGACTTCGGCACCTTCGACCTTCCCAACGACGAGTGTGTCTCAGTCGCGCAAACGACCATGATCGAAGAGGGGCCCTCCGACATCATTATCGTCGTCGACCACACGGTGTCACACAATCTGCAGGAGGCGACGTTCCGGAACTTTTCGCAGCTCATTGGCAACGACGACGTCGAAGATGTGCGTGTCGTGATGGTTGCGGGCTATCCGTCCGAGGGCGGCGGCGTTTGCATCGACGAAGCCCCCCTGGGCACCGGAGAGTGCCCGAGCAACGACAATAACCCGCCGATGTATCTGCACGTCGACGAACAGATCCAAGCCAGCACCCTGCTCTCTCAGGTGCTCGACACCCACGATACGTGGGGTCCCCAGATGCGCAGCGACGCCTGGAAACACATCTGGGTCGTCAGTAGTGCGGACGCTTCGATGCCAACCGACGCGTTTGTCGCGGCGCTCGAGGACCTCGATGCGAGCTTCGAGCGACTCACCGTACACGCCATGGTGCCGCTGGTCGCCGGGGCCGACTGCAGCATACTGCTACCTGGGACCCAGGCGGGCGCCACCGACAACTACGTCGCACTCGCCACGGCGACTGGCGGCGTTGTCGAATCGTTGTGTAACTACAACCTCAAGGTCCTGTTCACCGAGATGTTGGACAAGATCCATGAGGTCGCGCTGTCGTGCACGTACGAGATTCCTGCACCACCGGACGACCAGGTCTTCGACCGTGAGCGCGTCAACGTGGACTACGACGACGGATTCGGTCTTCAGACGATCGGCCACGTCGACGGCGCGTCGGACTGCCTCAGCGTCACCAACGGCTGGTACTACGACGACCCAAGCGTCCCCTCGCAGATCCTGATGTGCCCCCAGACATGCGCGCGCTTCGGCACACTGCAAGAAGCCAGTATCGAGATCCGCTTCGGCTGCGCAACCGTGCCCGCGGGCTAACGGGCCCACCGGCTAACGGGCCCGCGGGCTAACGGGCTCGCCGACGCCGTCGCCAAGCAAACAGGCCGACAACGGACAGCAGCCATCCGGCCGAGTTCCGGGCGGGCCCCGTCGTGCATCCGCATCCGCTCGAGTCTTCACCGTTTTGGGCGCCTCCGCCGTCGGTCCCGGTGGCAGACGGGTAACCTGTGTCGTCTTCGTTGCTGCCGCCTGAACCGGTGGAATCGCCTCCTCCGCCATCACCGCCATCGGTCTGCGAGTCGGCTCCGGTATCGCCACCGGTGTCGTCACCTCCCCCCGTTGTTCCTGTACCTCCAGGATCTTCGGCAAGACCCATTCTTGATCCACAGTCGAACTCGTCCTCCATCCTTTGGAAGTCTTCGGCCTCCTCGTCGACGAAGAGACCCGCGCGCTCGCTGTCGGAGAACACGACGTAGTCTTCGTCAAAGGTCTGCCCCGTGATGTCGGCGACGGCTTGCACGAAGTCGGCGGGCGCGATCTCAGGCTCCGCCGAGTAGCAGTTGTCGGTGAGGCGCATGCGCACAAACTCGCCAGGCGTCTCCTTCAGATAGCCGGGCACGAGGTCGTAGAAGGGGTGGTCTTCGTCCAGGTCGCCGATGAGGAACTCACCGCGCACGCCCGGCCACGCTGCGTCCTCCCACCAGTAAAACTGGTTGCGCTGGATTCGGATCGGCTCTTCCGTGTCCACGACCAGGTTGTGATGAATCGTCGAACTCCACCCGCCGATGAAGTTGAGACCCGTGCCGATGACAGTGTTGTGCGAGATCTCGGACCCATGACCGTTCCCGGTCATCTTGAGAAACGTCTGCATGGGGCCGTCCGTCTGGTTTCGGCCAATATTGATGCCCACACCCGTGCGGTGAATGATGTTGTTGCGCACCGTGTTGAGAGAAAACGGCGACATCACGCCAACGTCGGTGTCGTGAATGTAATTGCTCGCGAACACATACGGGCCGCGGCTCATGTTTTTGAGCCCAAGGCCGTAGTGGCAGTCGTTGATCTCGTTGCCGATGAGGTACACGTCCCCATCGGGGGCAAGAATGCCCGCTTCCCATTCGGCCCGCGTCGCGTCGTGCCCATCCGCGGGCGCCACGCTGTCGTAACTCAGACGCGTCTCCGAGTACAAGCAGCCACCATTGACGCTTCCGCGGTCCAGTAGCTCGTCGGTTGCCGTGTCGATGTTGCCGCCATGATGGAGGTGGCACCCGATCACCACGTTGTTGATGGGCCCAGCGCTCGCGCCCATGAGGATGAGCCCCTCGTTGTTGGACCCGTCAAAGTTGGCGTGGTGCAGCTCGAGCTCGCGAAATGTGCACTCATGCGCGCTGGAGTTCACCCAAAACCCGCGGTCCTGCATGCGCCGCATCTCGAAGCGCTCCATCACCCAGTAGCTGTTGCGCAGGATGAACGCGGAACCTCGCCAGTTTGGCGGGTCGTTTTCGTAGTTGAAGTCCAAGACAGCGATCTCGCCGTTGTCTGGATCGTATCGTTCAGGGTCGGTCCGCAACACGATGGGACGCCCGGACTCGCCCGACTCGTTGGTGAAGATCGCCGAGTCGACGTGGCCGAAGTCGTCCCGAATCTGAGACATGTCATACACGCCCGGAGCGAGGTGAATCGCGGTGCCTGCGGTCGCCTCGCCGACCACGGTAATGAGGTCGCGCCGCGGTGACCCCAGCGTGCCGTCACCATCAGGGCCGCCAGGGGGAGCGACGTAGATGATCTGCTCGGGCTGCACGTCGATACGCCCCTCGAGGATGGGCGCGACAAGCTCGAGGTCCTCGGCAGCCGGGGTGTAGGGCTGCGCTTGGGCTACTGCGGACGCCAACAATGAACTGGCCAACACGGCGAATCCGAAGTGGTAGTGGCGTCGTTTTGAGGGCCGCGTGCTCATCGTGAGGGACGCTAGCAGCGCGGGCGTCATCGCCGTCTTACGGCGCATGCGCGGGTCTCGGGCCTTGAGTCGTCCCGGAGTTTGGCTCAGACTCCCCTGGCGCCGCCATGTTGAACATCCTCAAGATCGATCACGTAGGAATCCGAGTCCGTGACCGGAATCGCGCGGTGGCCTTCTACGAACTGCTCGGGTTTGAGATCCAAGCCGAAGGCGTATTCGCCAAAGGGCACCCGGTCATCATGCAGCACGCTAGCGGCGTGGTGATCAACGTGCTAGGGCCCGCGAGTGAACCCGACGGGCCCAACGTCCTCATGGACGTCGAGGCGAAGCACGCCGGCTACACGCACATTGCGCTTCGCGTCGAGTCACTCGATGACACCCGCGCTTTCCTCAGCAAGCACGCGATCGCGATCACCGGAACGATGAACTTCGGCGACCTGAACGCTGTCTTCATCCGGGACCCGGATCGGAATGTGATCGAGTTCGACGAGTATCCGAACGATCAGCCCGGAACGCGGGCCGACGGCAGCTTCGCCGAGCACCCGTGAGTCGGGGCGCGAACGTAGCAACCGGGCCAGCCGGCACAGCGACCCCGCTACGGGCAACCCGAGCCAGGCGAGGCGCAGTACTCGGTGCAGATGCAGACCTGCGGGAACGAGCACTGCGTTCCACCCGTGCACGCGCCATACGAACCCCACCCGCAACTCGGGGTGCACGTACGTGTTCGGGAGCCGCCGCCACAGTTGGCGCACCCGGTGTCGTTCTGCGTCTGGCCAGGGCTGCAGACGCCCTCGCCGCTGCAGCTACCCCATGAACCCCATCCGCAACTGCCAGTGCAAGTACGGGTGCGGGTTCCGCAATCACCACAGGACCCTTGGTCGGTCTGGCCAGGTGCGCACGCGCCTTGACCACCACAGCTGCCCCACGACCCCCATCCGCACGAGGCGCTGCAGGTGCGAGAGCGGGAGCCGCAGTTGCCACAGTCCTCGGTGCCGATCTCCGTGGGTGAGCAGGCCCCTTCACCCGAACAGCCGCTCCAGTTTCCCCACTCACAGCTCGCGGAGCAGGACCGCGTCTGGGTTCCGCAATCGCCACAGCCCTGGTTCTGGGACGCCCCGCTCGAACACGGGCCTTCGCCCGAGCAGCCGCCCCACGCACCCCAGAGGCAGTCGGGTGTGCACGTGCGAGAGCGAGAGCCACAGTCGCCGCACGTCTCTTGCTCGACCTCGCCCGCGGCGCAGGGCGCTCCAACACCGCACGCGGAGCCAACGCAGTCCTCGACATCGTAGGTGCAGTCGTCCTCACATCCGATGTCGCCCCCGTCAAATCCGAGCGAGTCGCAGTCTTCTCCGCCGTAGTCGAGGGCGTCGCAGACTTCACTGCCCTCGCGGGCACCGTTGCCGCAGGTATTGCAGTCGGAGGTATCGATCGTACAGCTCGGCGTGCACGCAAGTTGGCCGTCAGCGAAGCCTGCGTCTGCGCAAGTGCTCCCCCCGAAGTCGGCCGCATCGCAGGCTTCATCACCGGAGACCATGGCGTCCCCACAACTCGCGCAGTTGCTGGTGTCGAGCGAGCAGTCGGGCGAGCATCCGAGCGCGCCGCCCCCGAAACCCAGCGACTCGCAGCTCTGGCCCGCGAGGTCGGGGTTGTCACACGCCTCAAGCCCCTCGCGCTCGCCGTTGCCGCAAGCCGTGCACCCTGCCGTGTCGAACACACATCCGGGCAGACATCCGAGCGTGCCCTCTTCGAAGCCAACGTCGGCGCATGTCTGGTCGCCAACATCGCGTCCGTCGCAGCCTTCGGGCGGCGTTATCTCTCCGTCGCCACATGCAGAGCAGTTCGAGAACTCGACTCGGCAGTCTGCGGTGCATCCCAGCGGCTCGGTGGCCTCGCCCAGGCCGACGTCGGAGCAGTCGTTGGTATCCCCAAAGCTGGCGCCATCGCATTCTTCGCCATCGTCGAGCGTTCCATTGCCGCAGCGATTGCAGAGACTCGTGTCGAGCGTGCAGTCGGGGTTGCAGCGCAGGTTGCCGTCCACGAAGCCTTCGCCTTGGCACGTACTAGCGCCGAGGTCCGCGTTGTCGCACGCCTCGTCCTGCTCGCGAACGGCATCACCGCAAACGGCGGGCTCGGGCACGTTGCCGTCGGCGGTGCCTTCCGCCGACCCCTCGGCTCCACCCTCAGCCTCGCCCCCGGTGCCGCTCGCCCCAGACTCGGGCGGCAGGCACAGACCGGCAAGGCCGACGGGAGCGAGCTTGCCGTAGCGTCTCCGCGAAGCGCACGTCAGGTCCGGGAAACTGCAGTGCCCGGTCACCTCGCAGCGACCGACGACACTGTCGTTGACGCAGGCAGCTTCGTCCATGCAAGTGAAGACGGCCGGCTTTGAGCACGCGGACAGTGCCAACAACGAAAGTGCCAACAACGCCACGCTCAGCCAAAACCGCGCAATCATCACCTCCCAGGATGCCAGAACACCACGAGTTTGTGGAGTCTCATGCGTCGTGGTCGGCGCCGGTTGCGTCCCGCTTGCTTTTGTCCCCGAGCCATCCCGTGTAGGCAGCCACCGACCGCTCACGCAAGTCTGGGACAGCGGACGCCTGCAGTGCGGGTGTGCGCAGTAGCGCCTTGTGCCAGGCGGTTAGTTTGGGCAACTCGGCAAACAACCCCAACGGCGCAAACTCCTGGGCCCAAGCGATCCGCTGAAGCAACGGCCCCGCCGCCGCATCGACCAACGAGACGGTTTTGCCATCGAAGAACGTCTTGCCGGAGTGCGCCTGCTCCAGGCGCTCGAGTAGCCGTCGCAGTGCGGCCGCCACGGTGTCGACCTCTTCCTTGGTCTTCACCGTGGTCAGTCGCCACGCGGGCACGAGCGCCGCCGAAATGAGCTCGATGTAGGCCCGATGCTTCGCCCGTCGGAGCGCAGACTCCGGGTGCATCCGCGGCGTCTGCGTTTCTTCGATGTATTCGGCTATCACCTGCGACTCGAACAGCACTTCGTCGCCATCGACCTGAAGCAGCGGCACCTTGCCCAGGGGCGACAGCGCCAGGAACCAGTCCGGCTTGTTGGCCAGGTCGATGTACTGGATCTCGTAGTCGACGCCCTTTGCCTCCAAGACAAATGCCGCGCGCTGGACGTAGGGGCAGGTGTGGAACGAGATCAACCGAAGATCGGGCATCGCCCCTGCCCCAACGCTCTGGTGGTCCTCTGGGTTACGGCTCGCCCCAGACGGAGTTAGCGGTCCGAAGGATGGACTCGGCGCCACCGCGTCCAAGCGCGATGCCAGCGTCGGCCTGCGCCTTGTGCCAGGCCGAATACGACCGCACCAGCAAAGCGCTACCTTTCCGACTGAGCGTGAGTTCTTGCCTTTGACCGGGCACCGATTCAGCCGTCGTCAGCCAGCCGTTGTCACGCATCCGCGCGACGTTGCGGCTCACCGTGGATTTCTCCATGTGAAGCCGCTCGGCTATCTCGGTGGGCGAAACCGGGCCGTTTCGCTTGATCATCACCAGGACGTTCAGTTGCCCGGCCGTCAACCCCAGTGGACGCAGCGCGTCGTCGTAGATCGCAGTGATCGCTCGGTTGAGCAGCCGTACGCGCACCGCGAGGCAGTCGCCCGCAAGGACCTCAGCGACCTCGTCTGCAGACGAGGGGATT
>JAESSZ010000573.1 GCA_016763875.1 Nannocystaceae bacterium | reverse complement strand
GCAGACCCGCCTACTTGCGGGTGCTCATCGGGACCGCAAACGCGCGGTTGCTCGACGGGTTGGCGGGCGCTGCACTTGCGCCGCCGTTCTTCCCCGCTGCGGCGGCCTTGTCGCCCTTGGCGGCCGACACCCGCTTCTCACTCGCGGGACCTCGCGAGAACACAAACTCGACCCGCCGGTTGCGGTTGCGTCCCTCTGCGGTGTCGTTGCCGCCCAGCGGCTTGCTGTCCGCATACCCCGCCACGCCCATCTCGTCGGCCCCGACCCCCTGCTCGTTCTTGAGATACTGCAGGGCGGCGATCGCTCGCGCCGTCCACAGCTCCCAGTTCGAGGGGTACTTGCGGGACTTGATCGGGATGTTGTCGGTGTGGCCCTCGATCTGCATCGCGTCCGAGTACCGCCTTTGCATCTCGGCGATGTTGTCGAGCAGGAGTTTTGACTTGTCGTCGAGGTCGGCGGACCCCGATTGGTACAGCGCGCCTTCCTTGACGCGGACCACCACGCCGCGGGCCGTTAGCTCGATCTCGACGTCGTCTTGCATCTCTGCGTTGGCGACGTATTTCGTGATCTGCTCCAGCATCTCGTCGTTTGCGTCGATTTCCTCGTTGTGCGGAGGCGCCATCCCGGCCCCGTCATTCTGATCGAGCGTCAGTTCCACGGGCGACGATGCGATCGCCTCAATCGACCCGTTGATCTGCTTCTGGACGCCAAAAGCCTCCCGGACCGAGCCCAGCATCTCGCGAAACGCGACGACGTCCATGTTGGAGAACGACAGCAGGAGCACGAAGAAGGTGAGCATGAGTGTCGACAGGTCGGCGAAGGTCGCCATCCATTCGCCGCCTTCTTCGCACTCTTCGCATTCGCATTCGCATTCCGCCATGTGCCGCTCCGCCTTGTCGTCGATGCTGGTGTTCGCCCGTTTAGGCGGCTTCTTTCTCAGCGCGCTCGGCCGGGGGCAAGCGCGCCTCGAGTTTGTCTCGGATCATCTGTGCTTTTTGGCCCTTCACGATGGACTCAATGCCATCCAGCACGCTCGTCATGTGGGCAGCCTCTTCGATGCTGCGTCGCTCGAGTTTCGCGGCAATCGGGCCGAACACCAGGAAAGCGAGCACGGCGCCGTACAGCGTCGTCAGCAACGCGACTGCCATGGCCGGACCGATCGAGGCTGGGTCGTCGAGAGACCCGAGCATCTGGACCAGGCCGATAAGGGTGCCGATCATGCCCATCGAGGGTGCGCTGTTCGCCATGAACTTGAACAGTTTGGAGCCGCGGGTGTGCCGCGCCTTCATGGCGGTGACCTCATAGCTGAGCGTCTCCCGAATCTCGTCCGGCGCCGTGCCGTCGACTGCCATTCGCAGGGCCTTGGCAAAGAAAACGTCGTCGATCTGCTGGTTTTCCAGGGCCAAAATGCCTTCGCGGCGCGCGATCGACGATAACTCCACGATCTTCTCGATGGTCGCCGCGGAGTCGTTGGCCCCGCCGCGGAACGCGTTCAACGCGACCTTGATCGAGCCGATGCACTGCCCGAGCGTTTCGGACACCAGCGTGGCTGCAACCGTGCCGCCGAAGACGATCATGCCGCCTGCGACGTCCACGAACGCCATGAGCGATCCACCGATCAGGATCGAGCCCACGACGAGGAAAGCGCCTAGAAAGAGACCACTGATCGTAGAGATGTCCACGTGAGCACAGCGAGAGACCTCGCCTACGACTCGTACGGTTGCGGGGTATCGCGACCAGGACTCATCTGGGCCGTGGAAACCCACGGTGCTACCCTCCCGTGCCCGGATGGACAAGCGCGCTTCGTATACCTTGGATCACCTCGATCAGCTCGAGGCGGAGGCTATGTTCGTGATCCGCGAGGTCGCGGCCCAGTTCGAGAATGCCGCGATCCTGTTCTCGGCTGGCAAGGACTCGATCCTATGCGCGCACCTTGCGGCGAAGGCCTTCTGGCCGAGCAAGATTCCGTTCCCGCTCGTGCACATCGACACGGGACACAATTTTCCCGAGACGATCGCTTTCCGAGATGTGGCCATATCGCGGCTGGGGGTGCGGCTCGTCGTGGGCAGTGTTCAAACGAGCATCGACGAGGGTAAGGCGGAAGAGGAGACCGGTGCGGGAGCGTCGCGCAACGCGCTCCAGTCGATCACACTCCTGGATACGATCGAGGCGCACGGGTTCGATGCCTGCATTGGGGGCGCGCGGCGCGATGAAGAAAAGGCGCGCGCCAAGGAGCGCTTCTTCTCGCACCGCGACGAGTTCGGCCAATGGGACCCCAAAAACCAGCGACCGGAGTTGTGGACGCTCTTCAACGGCCGCAAGAAACACGGCGAAAACTTCCGGGTGTTCCCGCTGTCGAACTGGACCGAGTTGGACGTGTGGCAGTACATCAAGCGTGAGGGATTGGAGCTTCCCAGCCTGTACTTTGCCCATGAGCGGCCGGTGTTCGAGCGTGAGGGCATGCTGTTGGCCGTGACGGATTTCCTGAAGCCGACGGACAAAGAGACTGTCGAGACCCGACGCGTCCGGTTTCGAACGATCGGTGATGCGACATGCACCGGTGCGGTTGTGTCCGACGCGGCAACGGTCGAGGATATTATCGCCGAGGTGGCGGCCGCTCGCATCACCGAACGCGGTGGCCGAGCCGACGACCGTCGGAGCGAAGCGGCGATGGAAGACCGCAAGAAACAAGGCTACTTCTAGGAAGCCACGATGAAGCTCCTGCGATTCACAACGTGCGGCAGCGTCGACGACGGCAAGAGCACGCTCATTGGTCGGCTGCTCTACGACGCCAAGAGTATCTTCGAGGACCAACTCGAGGCGATCGAGCGGTCGAGCGAACGACGCGGCGACGAACGGGTCAACCTAGCGCTGCTAACCGACGGTCTGCGAGCCGAACGCGAGCAAGGCATCACGATTGACGTCGCGTATCGCTATTTCGCCACGCCGCGGAGAAAGTTCATCATCGCCGACACTCCGGGCCACGTGCAGTACACGCGCAACATGGTCACGGGGGCATCGTCGGCCGAAACCGCGTTGATCCTGATCGACGCGCGCCACGGTGTTGTTGAGCAGACGTGCCGTCACGCGTTCATATCGTCGCTGCTCGGTATTCGTCACCTCGTGGTGTGCGTCAACAAGATGGATCTGGTGGATTGGTCCGAGCAGCGGTACCTGCAGATCACGAGCGACTTCCTCGCGTTCGTGTCGCGGCTCGATGTTGCTGCGCTCACGACGATCCCAATGAGCGCGCTGGAAGGCGACAACGTCGTGACTCGCTCGGAGCACATGCCCTGGTACGACGGGCCGTCGCTGCTGTATCACCTTGAACACCTGCATGTCGGCGGGGCCAACAACCACGTTGATGCGCGCTTTCCGGTGCAGTGGGTGGTCCGGCCGCAGTCCGAGTCTCACCCTGACTTCCGTGGCTACGCCGGGCAGGTTGCGGGTGGGGTGTTCAAACCTGGCGACGAGGTCCTGGTACTCCCGTCGGGATTTCACAGTCGTATCGACAAGATCTATGTGGGCAACCGCGAGGTCGACGAGGCGTTCCCGCCCCAGTCCGTTTGCCTGACGCTCACCGACGATGTCGATGTGAGCCGTGGTGACATGATCGTCAAGGCTGGGAGCCCGCCGACCTCGAGCCAAGAACTGGACGTCATGCTGTGCTGGTTCTCCGACCGCAAGAAACTGCAGCCGGGTTCCAAGTACCTGCTGCGTCACACCACCCAAGAGGTCAAAGCGGTGGTGCAAGAGGTGCAGTTCAAGGTCGATGTGAACACGCTGCATCGCATCGCCGACGACCCGATCGTGGCCATGAACGACATCGCGCGCGTCAAGCTACGCACGGCCAAGCCCCTTCATTTCGACCGATACGCCCGCAATCGCGTCACCGGCAGCCTCGTCCTCGTCGATCCGTTTACGAACGACACGGTTGCGGCGGCAATGATCCGATAGACGGATCCGATAGCCGGATCCTATAGGCAGGAGTCCTGCCGGTCGCTAGTCGACGCGCTTGCGACGGAAGGTCGCGAACGCGCTGGTGTACCCATGCAAGTGCGTGCGACCAGCAACGGGGCCGATCTCCCCGTTGCAGAAGAATCCGCCCAGTGGCGCGGCGTTCGTGTGCCGTGCAAACGCGAGACTGTCGTGATCCGGCTCGCCATAGAGCCCTTCTCCGCGGCCAAGGCACGAAAACAGCAGCGCGCCTGCGGGTGGATCGGTGTCTTGGATGCGTTCCGACAGCAGCTTGTCCAGGTCTTCCGCCGAGGTCTGTGCGTCGCGGATGTGGAACTGCACCACCTGGCCGGTCTCAACGGACGTCGCGACACTGACGGCGCCCGACTGACCGTCCAACGCGATGATGTCGCGGATGAGGAAGTCTCCCTGGCGATAGATCTCTTGCGCCTTGGTCATCACCACGCCCATCTGCAGCGCGCTTCGCATCAGCTCCTGGTCACGCGTCGGAGCTGATGCGTAGAGGTCTTGCAGCACCTGCGATGGCGGGCGCCCGTCGAGTTCCGTGATGACGTTGCCGCCGCCGCGAGTGACGAACATCGGGGCGCCGACTGGCCGACATCCTTGCGCGATAATCGTGTCGACGACGATGTTTCCCGAGAGCGCGACGCCCACGACCCCATCGGAGTGCGCCTCGTTGCCGAACAAGAGCGAGGTCTCGCCCGGCTTGCTTCCCCCGCTGGCCATCCCGCCAACGACGGCGGCTCCCGGAAACGCCTCGTCCAGTGCGTGCACGAAGTCGCCGGTCCTGCAGGTGAACGGGTCGGGAATGACGATGAAGTTAGGTGCGGTGTCTTTAGTGATCCCCAAGCGCGCGTTCCAGATCGACGCAGCGGTTCCCGGGGGTGGAATTTCTTGTGGCTCAAGAAAGAACGGTGCCACCTCGACGCCAGGCAGGTGCGCCGCGACGACCGCCAGCGCGGGGCTGTCTTGGACCTCGCGTCCGGCCGCAATCACGCCGCCAGCTGAGCATCCCACTAACGGTGCGTGCCCGAACTCTTTGCTGAGTCGCCCCGGTAGCCACGGCAGTGCGACCCGGTGGTGGCGAGTCGCGAACACGAACACCAGGTTGGGGACGCCGCCCAGCGCCGCAGAAACGGCATCGACGACCTCACTCACCGCGACGCTGGTGTCGGGCGAGGTCGAGAGGCAACTGGTCCAATGCATCGGTGGTCCCGAGTATCGGTTAGGCGGGCGGTCGCGCCAAGTCTAGTGGCAGCTACAGCCCTGGGTCTGACTAGTGACGTGCCCACTGCTGCCGTCTTCAAGCTCGAAGTACAGCGGCGGACGTTCGGTGGCGGCAGGGGCTATCTGGTTCATCGTTGCGGCGTCGTAGAGGCGACCGCCGACCATTGTGTAGCGAACCTGGTCGGACACTCGGATGTCGTCTAGGGGGTTACCTTCGATCACCACGAGATCGGCGAGCTTTCCCGCTTCGAGTGTGCCGATGTCGCCGTCGAGGCCGAGATAATGCGCGCCGCCGCGTGTTCCTGCCCGCAGTGCCTCGTGTGGGGTCATGCCGCCCTGGACAAACATCCATAGCTCCCAGTGTGCGGCGAGGCCCTCTCGTTGCCCGTGTGCCCCAATTTGGACCCCAACGCCCGCATCGAGCAGACGTTTGGTGGCTTTGGCGATGCGCATGTGATTCCAGTCGCCGCGCGAGGCCAGAATACGGCGGCGAGAGCGTGGTTCGATGCGGTCGCGGGGTACGAACGTGCGCAAGCGTTTGTGTTCGAACACGTTGGTGTGTGCATACCAGTAGTTCTCGCCCCAGATCCCACCGTACCCGACACCCGTGGTCGGGGTGTACCCGACCGCGGTCCCGCCCCAAAACTGCGTGACGTCGTCGTAGACCGCGGGGACCGGGATCGCGTGTTCCACTCCAGTGTGCCCGTCCGCGACCATCGTCATGTTGTGCTGAAACAACGAGCCGCCCTCTGGGACCACCATCATCGACAGCTCACGAGCGGCGACGACGATCTGTTGCCGCTGGTTGCGACGCGGTTGGTTGTAGCTCTTGACCGAGAACGCGCCGACGGCCTTCATCCGGCGTAGGTGCGTGCGCGCGTCCTCGAGGCTGTCGACTTGTGCGGTGAACGAGGTCTTGGCCCCGTACAGGATCGTCCCCGTTGAGAAAATTCGCGGCGCCGTCACCATGCCCGCTCGCGCCAGTTCTGCTGCCGCGAAGATCGTCGCGGTGTCGTTGGATGGGTCGTGCACGGTCGTCACGCCAAACGCCAACGTCGCCAGGTGAAGCCAGTTTTGTTGCGGGATGATGCCGTCGCTGCCCTGCGAGCCGTGGGCATGGACATCGACCAGGCCAGGGATGATCGTCGTACCGCTGGCGTCGATGACCGTGGCGCCCTTGGGGATCTCAACGTTTGCGCCCACGGCCGCGATTCGATCGCCCTTGAGCACGATGGTGCCGCCCTCGATGACCTCGTCGCCATTCATCGTCACGATGCGAGCGCCAGTCAGGGCGATGGTGCCCGTCGGTGCGTCGGAGTCGACGGTGAAGCCAATGTCGATGCCCTTGGTTGGGGGCTTGAGGGCTTCTTTGGGGGAGCCGGCGAGAAAGTCGAACGCGTCTTTGACGTCGCGGGTGAACAACTCGGGTCCCAGGGCCCAGTGCAACGTGGCGCTGTCGCCAGACCAGTGCAGGTACTCGCCCGCGTCTCGGGTGACCTTGGCTTGCGGGACGCCCTTGGCACTCGCCCCGACGGTCACCGCCTTGCCGACCGCCACAAACGGCGTCACGTAGACATGAAACCGCTCTTGGTAGGCCAGCCACGACTCGTCGGGCGACACCGCGAAGGTGGCGATGTGCTCCCCCTTGGCGTGCTCGCGGACCTTGGAGCCGTCGAGCCGGGCACTCTTGAGCACGGTTGAGGTGGTGTCGTCGTCCTCGTCGAACGCGCTGAAAAATACACGGTCAGAGCGCTTCCCGAACTGCGCCTCGTGCCCGTCACGGGTCACGAGCGTCGAATCGCCGCCTTTGCTCGACACGAGATACAGACCGGTGTCGCGGCTCCACAGGCGTGACCGAAGTCCGCCGCCACCGACCTTGCGATACACGACGGACGCACCGTCGGGAGACATCACGGGGTCGGTGTAGTGCCCGGGCTGGGTCGTCAGGGTCTTGGGTCGTCCGCCGCGAGTTGCGACCACACGAATCTCGCCGAGGGTCTTGTCGTTCCAGGTCGTGTAGACGATCGACTTGCCGTCGCGTGAAAACGAGGGGTGTTGTTCGAACACGTCGTCGTCGCGGGTGACCCGGCGGACGCGGCCAGTTTTCATGTCGCGCAGGTAGAGGTGCCCAATGGCTTGGTACAGCGCAAAGGCGCCGTCGGGCGACACTGACACCCATCGCAGCATCTTGGTGTGGAAGCGCTTGGGGTGCACCTCTATCGGGAAGCGCAATGACTCAAGCACCTCGCGTGTGTCCTGTACGCGAAAAGGGATCACCTTGGCTTGTCGACTCGCGACGTCGATGCGTCGGATCTTGCCGCCCGCCCAACAGACGATAGCGCTGCTGTCGGGAGTCCACGCCATCGCGGGATAAACCCCGTGCACGGCCCAGGTCTCCTGCATGTCGCGTTCGAGTTGCGTGTAGACGACGGACTCTTTTCCGGTCGTCAGGTCGTGGACGTACAGCGCGGTCGACAGTCCCAAACGGCGGACGTAGGCCAGCGAGCGACCGTCGGGAGATGGCGTGGGTCGTATGGCGCCGCCGGGTCCGCGGACGAACGTCTCGGTGCGTTGCTCGGTGCGATCGAGGCGTTTGATCGCGTAGATGCCTGCGTGTGGATCCTTGTTGTACTGGAACGTCTTGCCTGGGGTGACGTCCTGCGAATAATAGAGGTAGCGCCCATCGGGTGAGAACGCGGGCTCGCCGACATCTTTCTGGTCATTGGGCTTGGCGGTCATTTGCAAGCCCGAGCCGCCGGCGACGTGGTACAGCCACATTTCGCCTGCGCCCAGACTGCGGCCCGCGGTGAAGTGCTTGCGGGCGACAATATACTTACCGTCGGGGGTCCACGCTGGACTGTTGAGCAGACGAAAGTCCTCCTTGGTGACCGCCTTGGCTTCGCCACCGGCCGCGGGCAGCACCCAGATGTTGTCGCCACCGCCCTGGTCCGAGGTGAACGCGATCCACTGACCGTCCGGCGAAAACGTGGGCTGCATGTCCCACGCCATGCCGGATGTGAGCGATTTTGCGTCGCCTCCGGTTATCGGCATCGTGTAGAGATCTCCTAGAAGGTCGAACACGATCGTCTTGCCGTCAGGACTCACGTCCAGGCTCATCCAGGTGCCCGAGTCTACGTCGATTTTGACGCTCGTTTTTGGCCCGGGGGGGGCGTTGACGTCCCAGTCGGCCTCGGTCTCGTCTGGAGCGCTATCCCCATCGGCGCTTGAGGCTGCAGCCTCTGGCCCGTGCCCAAACCCAGTGGGCTTGGGGGTGGAGACGCCTCCGTCGTCGTCGCGGGAGGAGGCACTCGACAAACCCTTGCCGGGGTCCTCGGTCGGACCGCGCACCTTGCAACCGAGGGCCAAGGCGAGGGAAAGCAGGATCGCCGGACTCATAGCGCCGAAGGATCGTCCCATTGCGCGGGAGGATGTCACCGCGGCCGTGCGGTTGCCAGGGCACCCCACGGCGGGGGAGACTCCGCGCGGGCCCAATGGAACGCGTCGAAGAGCTCGTCAAGACCCTCAGTCATCTCGTATGGGGTGTCGGGATTCCCGTCGGTGGTGAAACGATCCCGTGGGTCGTGGTTGCCCTGCTGGGAACCGGCGTGTGGCTGACGCTGCGCCTCGGGTTCATTCAACTGCGTCGTGTCGGACACGGTATCGCGGTCGCCAGCGGGAAATATGACGACCCCAGCGATCCGGGGGACGTGACGCACTTCCAGGCGTTGACCACGGCGCTGTCGGCGACCGTTGGGATCGGCAACATCGGCGGGGTTGCGATTGCGATCCATTGGGGTGGCCCGGGAGCGCTCTTTTGGACGTGGATCACCGCCGGTCTAGGCATGGCAACCAAGTTCGCCGAGGTCACGCTCGCGCAGCACTATCGCCAGGTCGACAAGGACGCTGGCGGCGGCGGTACGATCGCGGGCGGTCCGATGTATTACATCGAGCGAGGGCTGGGTCCCAGTTGGAAGCCGCTCGCGGTGTTCTTCGCCGTGGCGCTCGGCCTCACCGCGTTTCTCACCGGCGACGGGGTGCAGGCCAATACGGTCGCGGATTCGGTCAAGGCGATGTTCCCCGTGGACCCGTGGATCACGGGCGCCATCTCTGCCTCGGTATTGGCCGCCGTGATTCTTGGCGGCATCCAGCGTATCGGCAAGGTCACCGCGATCCTCGCGCCTGCGATGGCCCTGACGTATGTGGCCGCGGCGCTGCTGGTATTGATCATCCACGCGGGCGAAGTGCTGCCCACGTTCGGCTTGATCTTTCGCGAGGCTTTCAACCCACAGGCGGGTGTGGCCGGTACCGGTGTCGGGGCATTCCTGGTGACGATGATGTGGGGGGTCAAGCGCGGCCTGTTCTCGAATGAAGCGGGGCAGGGTTCGGCGCCGATCGCCCACGCCGCCGCTCGCACCGACGAGCCCGTCTCCGAGGGCGTTGTCGCGTTGCTCGAGCCCTTCATCGACACGATCCTGATCTGCACGATGACCGCGCTGGTCATTGTGATCACCGGGGTCTGGAAGGACCGGATCGCGACCGAGATGCCGCTCGACGACGGCGACCTGACGTACGCGCTTCAGGAGGCCGACGGCGAACTCAAAGACGTCAAGGAACCGCGCGACGTTCACGTGAGGCACGGATATCCCAGCGTAGGCGGTCCGCAACTTGCGTGGCACGACATCCCCGTCGAGCGCCTGTACACCGACGCGGCGCACACGCGACCGTTCACAGGCGTCATCGACGCCGAGGGGCACAGCGCAAAATCCAAGGGTGACGACGCACCGATCACCACGCTTCACGGCGATGCGGTCGAGAGTGGCGCCCCCCTGACGATGCTTGCGTTTCGGAGGGGACTCTCCGGTATCGGCGACTTTGGCCACTACATCGTGCTGCTGTGTGTCGTGCTCTTCGGAGTCTCTACCGCGATCAGTTGGAGCTACTACGGCGATCGTTGTGTGAACTACGTGCTGGGGAAGCGCGCGACGGTGCCCTACAAGATCATCTTCGTCGTCATGCACTTCGTCGGTGCGGTGGTGCCGCTGTCGCTGATCTGGGAACTCGGCGACGTGCTGCTGGGCGTGGTGATCGTGCCCAACCTCATTGCCTTGGTGCTGCCCACGCCGAAAATCAAAGAACTCGTCGATTCTTACTTCGAACGCAAACCCTGGAAGCGCTAGACTGAAGCGCGGCGAGTCGATGTGGCCGCCGACGAACGCTGCGCCCGGACCGAGCATGCTTTCCCTTCGATTGTCTCTGCTGCTGTTTGGCGTCGCCGCGATCGTCGGTTGCGGCGGCTCGGGGGCAAGCGCGGAACTCGGTGGCTCTACGGCGGACAGCGACGGCACTACGGGAGTCGCATCGACGGGCACGACTGCGGTCCTCACCAGCGGCGCAACGCCGGATGATGACGAGACCGGGGTCAGCACTTCCGCGGCCGATACGACCGGTGGGCCCCAGGTGTGCGGCGTGGTGAGCGAGGCTGTACTCGAGATTGGCCACGGCAGCATGCAGTTCACCCCGCTGGCGGACATGCCCGCGGAACTCCTGCACGGGCCGCAGGGCGGCGTGCACATCACCCTGGGAATCCGCTGCCCCGGCCTGGACGTGTCTGAGTTTGGGGACATGCACCTGCACGGTGAAGTCAACGGCCAGGTCGTCGCAGACCATCCGCAAGGCGTGGTCCTGAAGTGCAACGAGCGTCTGGGCGTCGCCGAGGGCATCTGGCTGAGCATGGTGTTTGATGTCGGGCCCGAGTTGCTGCACGAGCAAGTCATCGACCTCGACATCACCATCACCGACGACCTTGGTCGGACGGCAAGCGCGCAGGCGCAGACCCTGATTATCGATCCCGAGTACTCGGCGACTGGGAGCGGTTCGGGCACTGGGACCGGCTCGGGCACTGGTGGCGAGGCCGAGTACCGGAGGGTCATAGCGCCGTACTCCGAAGTCGTCTGGGCGTGGATCGCAGCGTGAGCGCGTGGCGGGACATCACAACACGACTGCATTCACGGTGGAACCGGTGGCGCCCGACACGTGACTCACGGGCTTTCGTCGAACACAATGCCACCGGGGTCCTCGGTGGGGAGAGCCTCAAGTTCCTGGCGGACCTCGATACGCCAGGAGCCCGCTGGACGCAGTACCATCCCCCATTGGTCCATCCCCGGGATCCAGACCACCCGTCCTGAACCATATCTGTAGCACTCAAGGAAACAGGGCGAGGACGTTGCCGCGAGCGTGTCCGAAGGCTCGGGATAACTCCATCGCGTGGGCGTGATGGTCGTCTCCCGCCATACGGGAGGGCCATCGAGCAACTCGAAACGAGAGTGAGGCCCAATGGCGTTCGGATCGTCCTCACAGCCTGACGGGCCCGGTGCGAATACCGCTCCACCATCGAGCGGCTGCGCAATACCGGGGCATAGCGAAAATTTGCATGGCGCTCGAACTCCCCCGACCATCGTGTCGGGATTGAACGGCGTACGCTCCAGCAGCGCGTCTATCGGCCGGTCAAAGAGGTCTTCGTAGGCCCTTCGAACATCCGCCGCCGTCGCCTCGGCGGGGACCGCGTGCCACAGGCCACGTAGACCCTCGATGCCATGGTCGCGCATGATCTGCGAGACGATGAACCACGACTCGAAGTAGTTGTTCCCGCCGCTGAAGTCGCCTTCGATGACGGAATCGATCGACTTCGAACTCGGCCATACGTTTTGGTCGTAGATCCGACGTCCGTCGAGCAGGACAGCAAGGCCTTCGCGAAGGAATCTTGCCGACTTGGGCCATACAGAGGCGGGTACTGCGTGCCCGAGTTCGTGCTCGTCGATCAGCTGATCGGTCTGAATCAGGATGCCACCGTCGCGGAAACGAAATGTCTTGCCCAGGCCGGTCAACGATGTTGGTTCGTCGGGCTCCTCGACCCATTCGTAGCGCACGAACACGTCATCGGGTGGTGTCTCGCCAAGAAATTCGAAACTTGCTCCGATCAAGCCGTCGAGAAACGCAACCGTACCGCCACAGATGCGATCGTCTCGCTCGGTGGCGAACTCGATCCAGCGTCCGCGCGCCACGACCGGGAGTTCTTCAGGCGGCCCACATGAGGACAACCAACCACAGAGGACCGCCGCGCCCCACTGGTACGTTGCCGACATGGACGGT
>JAESSZ010000572.1 GCA_016763875.1 Nannocystaceae bacterium | reverse complement strand
GATCAAACGTGCGACTGCGACGACGGTTTCGTGTTCGACCCGGCCGAAATCATGTGCAACGAAGACCCGTGTTTCGGGGCGCAGTGCGGATTTGGCGAGTTGTGCGATCCTCTCGATGGTGCCTGCCTGGCCGCGTGCGAGCCCAGCATCACCGTCGGCGACTTCCTCTTTTGCCATCAGTCTACGACGAGTTCCGTCGGCGTCGTATTGCGCTACGAGGGGCCGGGCAATCTCGACCTGGCGCAGAGCAGAATCCGGCTCAACGCCGATATTGTGGACGATGACGCGATAGACATCGACATCGACACCCAGTCGATCGCGGTGCGAGCGCAGAGCCTGCCACCTTCAAAATACAGCTACTTGTTCCGGATGCGGACCGACAGCGGTCAGGACGTGCGCCCGCTCTTCGTACCGATCTGGATCGGTGGCGGCATGCGCTACGCGGACTTCTCGTGGCGCGACGGCATCATGTACCAGATCATGACCGATCGTTTTCGGGACGGCGATCCGAGCAATAACATCGACAACAGCACCGGTAGCCTTGCCGGGGTCGACGACGCCCGCAGCCAGTGGCAGGGGGGGGACTTTCGCGGGATCATCGACAAGATCAACGACGGCTACTTCACCGACATGGGTATCAACGTCCTGTGGGTCAGTTCCCCGTTGCTCAACTCGCACGAGTCGCAGCCAGCCGTGGGTCTCGGCGACAACCGGCGATTTTCAAGCTACCACTCGTATCACCCGATCGTGACCGGCTACACCGATCTCGAGGACTGGGGCTACGCCAATCCAATCGAGACCGCGTTCGGTACCGAGGAAGAACTGCACGAGTTGGTCACGCAGGCGCACGCGCGCGGCATCCGGGTGATACCGGACTTCGTCGCCAATCACGTGCAGATCGAAGCGCAGATGTACCAAGACCAGCCAAGCTGGTTCTTCGGCTACAACCCCTGCGACGGCAATTGGGACGAGCACCGCATCGACTGCTGGTTCACCACGGACATGCCCGACTTCGATTACGGCGGCAGCTCACAGGCCACACAGGCCGTGGTCGACCACGCGTTGTGGCTCGTTCAGGAGTACAACTTCGACGGTTTTAGGGCCGATGCGCTCAAGCACATGGACGACGCGATGGTGCTCGCGCTCAAGACCGCGGTGGTCAACGAGATCGAGACCACAGTGACCGACCACGATACGTCGGACGAAGCGGCCATCTTCTACATGGTTGGCGAGTCGCTCGGTGGTTGGGCGCGCTACCACGTGCGGGCCGACATGGTGCACGGGCAGGTCGACGAGGAGTACTACAACCAAACCAAGGCGGCGCTGCTGACGTTTTCGAGCAGCGTTCGAAACCTCGCGGATTTCGCGATTCCCAACGACACCGCCTATCTGTCCCCGCAGCCGATCTTCGGCGGCTCCGGCGGTTACCCGGGGGCCGTGATGGGCAACTTTTTCGGCAACCACGACCAATGGCGGGCGCTCACCGAGGCCGGTGGCGATCACGGCCGGTTACGGCCGGCGCAGACGTTCCTGTTCACCTCGCCCGGTAACGTGCCGATGCTGTACCAGGGGGACGACATCGGCACGCACGGGGAACAGGACCCAGACAACCGCGCAATGCATCGCTTCGAGGACCTTAGTGCCGCGGAACTGGCCTCGCTCGACAACGCACAGCGCGCGGGATCGCTCAGGCAAGCCCATCCCGCCCTGCGCCGAGGGACCCGCCAGACGGAAGTCCTGGAGGATTTCTTTTGGGTGTACCGCGTGAGCCACGACGAGGACGTCGTCTACGTCGCGATCAATCGCGACGCAGATCGTTCCTGGGATCCCCCGGCGGGCTACGTAGACGGGTTGGGCAACTGCAGCGGCGGCACCGTGCCCTCGCTGTCGTCGTGCATTTTTGTGCCCGAGTGAGGTTGGCGGGGCCCAGCCGCGCAGCTACCCTCCGCCGCGCACGATGACCGACCTCTTCACCGACGACGACGACGACGAACTCGTCGAACTCAAGGTCGCCTTGCCAAACCATGCGCTGGCCTCGACCGAGTCGCTGTGGGGCGACGGCATCCCGAGCGAGGAAGGACACTACGTGCTGCGCTGCATCCCGCTGTTCGCCTACGGACTGAACTGGGGTGACGTGGTGCAGGCAAGTCTGTCGTCACACGACCGTCCGACCCTAGGCATCGACCGGGTGGTCCGCCGCAGCGGCCACGAGACGGTCCGCCTGACCTTCCTTCGCAACACCCGGCCCCGCGAACGTGGGCCCATGCTGGAAACGCTGTGCGAGTTCGGGTTGTCGTACGAGGGATCGCCGGCCCAGACGATCGCCATCGACGTGCCTCCGCGCGCCGATTTCCGCGCTGTGATGACCCTGCTGCGGTGCTGGTCCGACGAGGGACGCTGCTATTTCGAGACGGGGGACGCTCGCGCCGAGGGCAGCTTTGACGACGCCCCGGCCGAAGATGCCGCCGCCGCGATGCAGGCGATGATGACAGCTGCCGCCTCGGTCCGCAGTCAGCGTCCCCGCGACGACGCGTAGTTCACTCCGGCAACGCGCCACCGCGAAGCGAGGCTGCCGTGACCCCGTCGCGGAGTTCAGCGGGGGGTCCCATCGCCACCAGTCGACCACCGCTGGGCCCACCACCGGGTCCAAGATCGATCACCCAATCGGCGGCGCGGACCAGGGACGTTCGGTGCTCCGCCGCGATGACCAGGTCTCCACGTTTGGCCATGCCTTGGAACACCGCCACGAGCCGCGCCAGATCGTGCTCATGCAGCCCAGTGGCCGGCTCGTCGAACAGATACAGCGTGGGCGTGGGAGCGTCCAGCAGACTCGCGGCGAGCGTGAGCCGCTGGGACTCACCGCCCGACATATCGCTGCGGCGCCGACCCAGGCCCAGGTGCCCCAATCCGACCCGCACCATGGTGTCGATGCCGCCGAGAAGTTTGCCGACAGCGGACTTGCCCTCCGATGCGCCCTCCGCTTTGCCCAACAACTCTCCCAGCGCCACGACTGACATTGCCAGGACGTCGGCCACCGTGTGTCCCTGCCAGCGAACCGCAAGAACCTCGGGCCGGTAGCGCGCGCCACTGCACGCGGGGCACGGCACAACGAGATCGGCCAGCACGTCCATCGCGACCTCGCTGCGCCCGGTCCCTTTGCACGTCTCACAGCGACCCGCGGGGCTCGAGAATGAGAACGCTTGCTTCGACAAGCCGCTGTCCCCCGCGACTGCCACAAACAATCGCTGCAGCGCGGGCATGAGTTTCAACGCCGACAGCGTCGTTGCGCCCTGGCCAAGGACCCTCGCGCTTCAAACCTCGACAAAGCGATCCAGG
>JAESSZ010000571.1 GCA_016763875.1 Nannocystaceae bacterium | reverse complement strand
GAAGGCGATGATCCGCGCAGGATCCATTGGGCCGCCTTCGCTCGACGCGCACGCCCGGTTGTCCGCGAGATGGAAACCGGCGGTCTGCCGACCCGTGAGATCGGGGTGCCCGAGGGCGAGGCCGGCGATCCTGCGTTCGAATCCGCTATCGAGGCCGCCGCGTCACTGGCCGTGGCGCTGCTCAATCGAGGGGCAGAGGTCGCGCTTCACCGGGCCGGGAAGATCCTGATCCCCGCGGGACACGGGGCCGCCCATCGGCGGCGGGTGCTGGAGACTTTCGCGCTCGCGGGCTTCCCAAATGCTGCGCACGCACCAGCCGGAGATCACTGACGTATGGGCAAACGGACCATGCGCAAGCCGAGTCATGCCGACGCTTCGACCCGGCTTCGCCGCGTCCGCGATCTCGCGAGTGCGGGCCAGATCGCAGTCGCGGCGCTCGCCCTTGCCCTCGCACAAGGCATGTCGGTGGCGACACTGCTCACCGTGTACGCGGTGGGCGCTTGGGGACTGTCACGTCAGCTACCCCCGTCGCCCTCCAAACTGAGCCAGCGTTTGTGGACGCTCGCGGTGTTCGTCGCCCTCGTCCTTACATTCGCGCGGACCGTGCTCCGTGCGGAACTCCTGGACGCAGGCGTGGACTTCTTGTTGTTCCTGGTCGTGCAACGCATCTTCAACCGCCAACGCGCACGCGAGCACATGCAGTTGATCCTGCTTGGCGCGCTGCTGATGGTGGTCGGCGCCGTGGTCAGCGCCGAGCTCTCATACCCAGTGCTGCTCGCGGTGTACATCGTCGTCGCGGTGCTCGCCCTGATGCTCAACAACCTCGTCGCAGAGGGAGAGCGTCTGGGCCCGCGCGTCATGCTTGAGCTTTCCCGCGAAGGACTCGCACAGGGCCGGAGCCTGCTATCGGCAACCTTCACGGTGGCGGCAATCGCCGCCGTTGGTGCAGTGCTCACCTTCCTCTTGTTTCCGCGCTGGGGCGTTGGCGCGTTCCTACGGGGGGCGATGGCGAGCGAGACCCGAAGCGGGTTCTCCGACGAGGTTTCGCTCGGGGACTTCGGCACGATCAAAGAAGACGCGACCGTTGTGATGCGGATCGAGCCGCTGCATCCGCGTACGACCCAAGCCGAGGTCACCTGGCACCTTCGCGGCAGCGCATTCGACACCTACGACGGCGGGCGCTGGAGCACCAGTCGATTTGGCGAGACCGGCGAGTTGATGCGGATGTGGGGCTTTACCTCGCTCGCCCCGGACGGGAGCCCGATGATCTTACGAGGACCGGCCAACGCCGCGGTGCCGGTCGTTCCGCGGCCACGACCGGGGATGCCGGGGCCAGACGCGGTCTTCCACGCGCGCGTCACCCTGGAGGACATCGGCGCGGACGTGCTGTTTCTGGCTTCGGAGCCACTCGCTATCAAGCTGCTCCCGCGTGGTCCTATCGAGTCGCGCGCACGCCTCCGCTCCGGCCGCAATCGCGAGTTCCGCGTGTCCAAACTTCCGGGACCGGTCCGCTACGAGTTCATCAGCCGACTCAACGAACCGACCGTGCAGGCGCTGCGGCGCCTGGGAGACATCCAGCCAGAGCCCGTCGTCGACTCGATGTACCGGGCGTACCTGCAGCGCAGTGCTTCGCTATCGACCGAAGTCACCGTGTTGGCGCAGACGCTGACCCGCGACGCACCGCGACGTATCGACAAGGTCGAGGCGGTCATGCAGCACCTCGCCGGGTTCAGTTACACGCTTACCAGCGAGCCGACCGAGCGCGTGGTGCAAGGAGCAGACCCGCTGGAGGGATTCCTGTTCGACTCCCAAGCTGGACACTGCGAGTACTTCGCCACTGCGATGGCCGTGCTTTTGCGGGAGAGCGGGGTGCCGACCCGCCTCGTCAACGGCTACTACGGTGCGCACTACAACGACATCGGGGGCTACTACACGGTGCGTCAAGCCGATGCGCACTCCTGGGTCGAAGTGCACTTCGGCGCGCCGGGTTGGGTCACGTTCGACCCCACCCCACCCCAGGGCCGCACCGCGGGGGCGGATGCACCACTGTGGCCGGCCGCGTCCGAGCTCATCGACGCCCTACGCAACCGGTACCTCGAGTGGGTCGTAGGCTTCGACCTGTCCAAGCAGCTGCAGCTGTTGGACAACCTTGGCATGCGCAAGCCCGGCCACCATCAGGCGCGAATCGCCTGGGGCACCACGCTGGGGTGGATCGTGGGGCCGTCGCTGTTGCTGTGGGGGCTCGTGGTCATCCGTCGCCAGTGGCGGAGCCCCCGAGTCTCCGAAACGGTTGCGTTGTGGCGTCGAGTGCTGGCGGCGCTCGCCCGTCGCGGCTATGCGCCACACGCAAGCGAGTCGCCGCTCGCGTTTGCCACCCGGATCCAAGTCGAAGTCGGCGCGGCCGGTGCCACGCTCACCGCATTCGCCGCTCGCTACGAGTCCGTCCGGTTTGGACGCCCGCCCTCGCCCGCCGCGATGATTGAACTCGCGGCCGCGGCGAAGCGCACACGCACGGAGATTGCCGCGGCCAAGTGATGTGCCACCTGCCGCAGCTCAGCGAGACGTCGGCGCGCGCAACGCCTCGGACTCTGCGATGTGCCGCTTTGGCGTCGCGGGATCGAGGGCGAGTCGAACCACAGCTTCGCCAAGGATCTCGTTGGTCGTGGAGGCGTAGCGCGCCGCCGCCCGCTTGGCACCGAGCGCGCCCACGACCGACAGTGCCCCATCGGCGATGCGAGCCGCCCATCGCTCACCCGCGCGGGGTTCATCCCGCTCCCCAATGATGAAAGACGGTCGCGCGACAAGATACGGAAGTGGACCGGCCGCCAGCTCGGCTTCGATGCGAACGCGGGCACGCGCGTACGGATTGCGGGTCTTGGGCGACAAACCGGCGGCCGACAAATACACGAATAGCGGCGCGTTACCGGAGGTGGTTGCCGCCGCCAGCAGCGGTGCCGTCAGTCCGTAGTCGATGCGCTCGTAGGCCTCGGTTGCCGCCAACCCCTCACGACCCGCACGTTTCCGCGTGGTCCCCAGCAGGGCGAACACCAGCGTGGGCGCCAGGTCTTTGAGGCGCGAGGTCATGGCCGATGCCTGCCACGGGGTGTCATCGACCTCGATGCCTTCGGCCTCCCACTTCTCGCGCCACTGGGAAAGACTCGGCGAATCCGGTCGCACGTGCGCCACGGTGCGAACCCCAGCGCGGTGCAGGGCATCAACGACCACGCGACCGGTGTGCAATGCCCAAAGCCAAATGGTCATCACGTTCGGCACGGGTCAAAGCAAGCAACACATCAGTTTTTTTTGCCAAATAACGTTCAACCG
>JAESSZ010000570.1 GCA_016763875.1 Nannocystaceae bacterium | reverse complement strand
CGGACCCGGACTGGGAACAGGACCGGGACCGTGTCGATCAATCCGTCACCAGTCCCTGGGATGACGCGTGAGGGCACTGCTCGATACCAGTGTGCTGATTGCTACGGACGTCCCCGTTCTCGACGGCGAACTCGCCATCAGCGCCGCCTCGCTCGCCGAGTTGCACTTCGGAGTGATGGTCACCGCCGACTCCGCAGTCCGCGCCGAACGACTACGACGGCTGTCAATCCTGCAACGAACCTTCGACGCGCTGCCCGTGGACGACGACGTCGCTACCAGCTACGGGCGTCTCGCCTCAGCCGTCGCCGGAGTCGGCCGGCAACCCCGGTCACGCGTGTTCGACCTGCTGATAGCAGCGACCGCGCACGCCCACGGTGCACGGCTGTACACCCGCAATGCGGCCGACCTCATCGGACTCGAGGACCTGGTCGACATCGTGTCAGTCTGAAACCGCGCTGCCACCCGGCCCCCGTCACGGACGGGGCACTGGCGACTGAGTCTCGATCCACAGGCGCTGCCCCTTGCCAGGGCGCATCTCGATCCGGTGCAGCCGGTAGCGACCGCCCGCCTCGATGTCCTCGTGCAAGCGGATGATGTCGCCAGGATTGTCGGCGTCGATGAAACGATCGCCGCCCTCGCGTGGTCGCGACCAGCCCGGGAGCAGGGGCGCGACCAGCCGTGTGTCGTCGACCTCAATGCGATAGGTGAAGGTCTCAACGTGGGTGTGCGCGGGCGTGTACGCGTTGAGCAGCTCCATGTCGCCGAGCGCCAGGTGCAGGTTGATGCTCGTGCTGTCCCACTGCGTCGCGCCGTACTGCTTCCTGATCTTCGCCACCTTGACGCCGAGCGTTTTGGTGATCGTGCCGAGACCCGGAAGCGGATGGTTCGATACGAAGTTGGCGGACGAGAGGTTGTGCCCAAACCACGCCCCGTCCTCGGCGTTGCGAATCGCCACCCACATCGACAACGGCACAAAACGGTCGTTTTTTGCCGAACCGAGCACGTCATAGGCGCGCCGCAGATCATCGCCCAGCTCGGCCGCGCGCCGACCAAAACCAAACACAACGCCAGGGAACTCGCCGCAGTCGAACAGCACCCATCGCGGCATCAGCATTTCCTGCCCGCCGAATGAAAACGCGTCGAGCTTGTGCAGCCCGTCGATCACGTTGCGACTCGCCAACCGCGTGGGATCGTAGATCCGCTCCGGGTTGATCTTCAGACCCAGCGGCGCCAGGTCCAGTGCCGAGTGGTTCCCCGGGAAAGTAACGATGAACGGTTCGCACTGGTCGAGGATCGTGCGGTACCGAGGCGCGATGTCAGCGGTGTTCAGGTCCACGACTGACCTCCGAGCAACAGGGCAAGCAAGGCTTTTTGGGCATGGAGGCGATTCTCGGCCTGGTCGAAGACCACCGAGGACCGACCGTCCATGACCTCGGCGGAAACTTCGTCGCCGCGATGCGCGGGCAAGCAGTGCATGAACAGCGCGTCCTTGTTGCCCGTTGCTGCCATCAAAGCACCGTCGATAGTGTAGCCATCGAGCTTGGCCATCAGCTCTTTGGCGGCGTCGTCTTGTCCCATGCTGACCCAAGTATCGGTGTACAGCACGTGCGCGCCCGCCACCGCTTCCTTCGGGTCCACGATGACTTCGACCGTGGTCCCCGCGGCAGCGGCATCGGCCTGCGCGCGCGCCAAGATTTTCGCGTCGGGTCGCAACGAGTCGGGGCAGTTGACGACGATGTTCATGCCCGAGCGCGGACCGAGCAGCATCAGAGAATGCGCCACGTTGTTCCCTGCGCCAACGTAGACCAGTTTCTTGCCCTCGGTTCCCCCGAGTTTCTCCCGGATCGTGAGCATGTCCGCGAGGGCCTGACACGGGTGATAGTCGTCCGTGAGCGCATTGATGACCGGGATGCTCCCGTGTTCCGCGAGCCCGTCGACCTCGGCCTGACCGAACGTTCGGATCACAATGCCATGCACAAAACGCGAGAGCACCTTGGCGGTGTCGTGGATGGTCTCGCCGCGGCCCATCTGCATGCCCGAACCGCCCGATGTGGTCAGAAACAGCGGCTGTCCACCAAGCTGATGAATCCCGACCTCGAACGAGATGCGCGTGCGCGTCGACTGCTTCGAGAAGATCATCGCAACAGACTTGCCCGACAGCTCGGCTCCGTACTTGCCCGGCGTCGCCTTCATGTCGGCCGCGATGTCGATCAGTCGCCCGGTTTCGGCGGCGGAAAGGTCCAACAGGGAGCGGAGGTGCCTGGTCATTGCGGCGGATGGTAGCTCAGCTCCGCCCGCAGTTCGCTGCTACCGTGCGCCCATGCCTCTTGGTGAGCTCGCGGCACTGGGGACCGCCTTGTGCTGGGCATTCACGGCTGTGTGTTTCGCCGCCGCTGGCGCCCGCATCGGCTCGTTGTCGGTCAACCTCATCCGACTGGTCATCGCGCTTGCGATGTTGACCGCATTCGAAGCAGTGGTCCGCGGAACCGCGCTGCCCCTTGACGCGAGTGCGCACGCGTGGACTTGGCTGAGCATCTCCGGGATCGTTGGGTTCTGCATCGGCGACTTGTGTCTCTTCCGCGCGTTGGTCGTCATCGGCCCGCGTCTGTCCTCGCTGTTGATGTCACTCGCCCCGCTGCTCACCGCGGTGTTCGGCTGGCTACTGCTGGGCGAAACGTTGAGCGCGACGGAGGCCCTCGGCATGACCCTCACGATCGCGGGCCTCGGCTGGGCGGTCTTGGACCGCACGCCGCCCGCTGCAAACCACCAAGGCGCCCGGGCCCCGAAAGGACGCGCACTCGCGGTCGGGGTCGCCCTGGGAATCGGCGGCGCGGCCGGTCAGGCTGGAGGCCTGGTGCTCTCGAAGTACGGCATGGGCCAGTACGACCCCTTCGCGGCCACGCAGATTCGTGTCATCGCTGGGATCGCCGGATTCTCGCTTCTCTTCGTCGTTACGGGCTGGTGGCCACGCACGATCCGGGCGCTGCGCGAGGGCCGAGCAATGTTGTACACGAGCGCGGGTGCGTTTTTCGGCCCATTCGTTGGGGTGTCATTGTCGCTACTCGCGGTACAACGCACATCAACCGGCGTCGCCGCTGCGCTAATGGCGACCTCACCAATCTTGGTGATCCCGATCGTCATGTTCGTCCGTCGGGAGCGCGTGGGGCTAGGAGGCGTGCTGGGGGCCATTGTGACGGTCGCGGGGGTCATCCTGCTCGTCGCCGGATGAAGCACGGACGAAGCGCTATAGTTCTCGCCGCCCGAGGACTTCACCCGGGTGTACGTAGAGAAAAAGCAACGCATATGGCGATTCGACTGGGTGACACCGCTCCTGACTTCACCGCTGAAAGCACCATGGGAACCATCGAGTTCCACAAGTGGCTGGGCGATAGCTGGGGCATTCTTTTTACCCACCCCAAAGACTTCACGCCGGTCTGCACGACCGAGCTCGGCGAAGTCGCAAAACTCAAAGGCGAGTTCGACAAGCGCAACGTCAAGGCCATCGGCCTGTCGGTCGACAGCGTGCAAGACCACAACAAGTGGCTCGGTGACATCGAGGAAACTCAGGGGGCAGCGGTGAACTATCCGTTGCTGGCCGACCCCGAGCGTAAGGTCGCCGACCTCTACGAGATGATCCACGAGAACGCCAACAACACCCTCACGGTGCGGTCGGTCTTTATCATTGGCCCGGACAAGAAGGTCAAGTTGACCCTGACCTATCCAGCCAGCACGGGGCGCAACTTCGACGAGATCCCGCGCGTCATCGACTCGCTCCAGCTCACCTCTAACCACAAGGTCGCCACCCCCGTGAACTGGAAGCACGGCGAGGATGTGATCATCGTGCCGAGCGTCTCGGACGAAGAGGCCGCGAAGAAGTTCCCCGGCTACACGACCGTCAAGCCGTACCTCCGTACGACCAAAGACCCGACCGCATAAGCGCGGTGCGTGTTGGCTTCGAGCCCGGCGAATGCCGCCTGGGCTCGAACGAGCCCAGCTTCAACTCTTTAGAAGGTTGGCTTCCTTGGCCAATCGCCTCAGGCGTTCCTTGGCGCGCTCGAAACGCTTGCGCAGTGCGGCGGCATTTCGTTTAAGGCCGTCGCTGTCCGGCTCGCCGTCCTCCTCCCACATCACCCTCGCGATCTCGCTCCAGGCCATGCGTCGGTCAACGCGCAGAACCAGCAACGTTCGGTCGTCCGGTTCGAGCTTCTCACGCAGCACCGCAAACTCGTTCTTCACCGCAGTACGCAGATGCACCATCGTGGTCGAACGCACCCGCTCGGCTAACTCGAACACCTCGTCCGCTTCCGACAACGCGAGATTCCTGGCCGGGCGTCGACTAGGGTCGCGGCCATATCGCGACAACGCGTGCCGGGCCAGAGCGTACGACCACGTGCGAAAACTCGAAGCCCAGCGAAAGCCAGGCAGGCCACGCCAGAGATCCTCGCAAAAGGTGGAGAACACCTCGGCGGCGTCGGACTCGCTTCGTGTCATCGCCGCCAAGTAGCCGAGGATCTCCGGGCCGTATCCCTTGATGGCGTGGGTCGCGGCTTCACGGAGGCGCGCGTCGTCGCAAGCCTCACGGATCTCTAACTCAAGCGCCTCGCGGGGTTCCGCGTCCATATCGCCATGGTGCACGCCTCGGCGACAACGCGCAAAGGCCCGTGAAATCAGGGCCTTATTCCGCTCGGGGCGCACGCGTGATAATCGAGCGATGGACCGCCAATGAAGACCACCGCTGAAGTAGTTCGGGTCAAGCAGGCCATGGCGTGGATCGAAGAGCAGGACAAGATCCACCTAACGGCGACCGTGCCCGGCGGTGGCCCGGTCGTGCTCACCGCCGAAGAGACAAGGAGGCTCGCGCAGAGACTTGAGAGGCTCGCGCAGATCCTCGAAGCTGTGCAAGAGCGAAGCAAAGAGTAGGCCCGACTTGGGCTACAGTCCCGGCCGTGCAAAGCCGAGAACTTTTTTGTCTGGCCACCGCGCTGACCCTACTTACGTTGGGCTGCGACGCAGAGGCACCGCATGCCAAGCCGGCCGCCGAGGCGGGGCACGCTGATGGCAAAGCGACACCGGAAACGAGCCAGGGCAAAGCGTCTTCTGCCGCCGATTCGAAGTTCGATCCCGCGCCTGACGTCAAAAAGAAGAAGCCCAACAAGCCGCGCGGCAAGCAGATTCCGGCCCCAGATAATCTCGCCGCAGCACCCAAGGACGCACAGAAAGCGGCCAGCGGCGTCGCCTGTACCGTGCTCTCCCCGGGCACCGGCGAGGTGATCGCGCTCAACGACAGCGTCAAGATGCACTACACCGGCTGGGCCGCCGACGGTTCCACCGTGGAAACAACCGACGGCCGCAAAACGCCCCGCACCATCAAGGTCAACAAGACCCCGATCAAGGGGTGGGGCGACGCGCTGCAAATGATGAAGGCCGGTGAGAAGCGCCGTTGCTGGATCCCGGAGGACCAGGGGTTTCAGGGCCGCCGCGGTGCTCCAGAAGGTCCGCTCGTGTACGACCTCGAGGT
>JAESSZ010000569.1 GCA_016763875.1 Nannocystaceae bacterium | reverse complement strand
GAAGGCGGAGGTCGACAGCATGTGGACCTCGTCAATGATGTAGACCTTCCGTCGCGCGGTCTGAGGCAGGTAGTGGACCTGCTCCCGCAAGTTGCGGATGTTGTCGACGGAGTTGTTGCTCGCGCCATCGATCTCAATGGCGTCGACCGAGCGGCCTTCGTTGACGGCGAGGCACTCGTAGCACTCGTTGCATGGCTCAGCCGTGGGCCCGTTCTCACAGACCAACCCCTTGGCGAAGATGCGGGCCGTGGTGGTTTTACCGAGCCCGCGGGCGCCAGCGAACAGGTAGGCATGGTGAACCCGATCCTGCGCGATCGCGTTGCCTAGCGTGCGGGCGATGTGGCCTTGGCCCACCAAGTCCGCAAAGCGAAGCGGGCGGTACTTCCGCGCGAAGACGACGTACGACACGGGACGGGCATCCTACCTCGGCCTGAATACGCAGGCCATGCGCAAGTGCCGCGAATCAACGGATGCCCGCCTAATTGAGACACAGGGGGGCAGCACGTTGGTGTTGTGTACGATTCGCGGCCGCTCGGCGGTGGCGCCGCGGGGCAGGGCCCACCCGGCCCTCTAAGGGCCAGGCGGTGAACTCCCGCCCGCGCCTGCGAGCCGCTTGTCGCGCGAATCTCGCCCAGGCGCGTGCTGCGGCAGCTAAAAGGTGAAGTGTTGCGAGATGATGCTGGGCTCGTCGCCCTCGAGTTTGGAAGGAGCGGTTGGCCTCGGATCCACCTTCTCAGGGACCGGAACGTTCTGAGCGTCCAGCTGATCCGCAATGATTTGCTCAAGATAGCCGCTGACACTCACCCCGCTGTCCTCACAGAAATTCTTGAGGCGCTGGTAGGTGATGCCTTTGACCGAAATGCTCCGACGGGTCTGTCGCTTCGCCATGAAGTGTGCTGTCTCCCTGTACGGGTACCTGAGTAGCCGTAGACCATGCAGTCCGGGTACGCAAGCCCCGTTCCACAACATATAGTGTCGCGTGAATGTCGCACGCACCATATCCTGTGGATTAAGGATCCTAACCGATCCGAATTGTAGCGATTTACGAAAATTCGGTCGATGGGGACAAGTTAGCCTTTCCACCATGGATGTTCATTGTCTTTCATATGAATTCAGCAGAGGGGAGAAGATCTCCGAGATCTCTCCCCAGGGAGATCTCCTCGTGGCGACGATCTTGCAATGTCTCTTTTTTGCTCGGAAGTGCCCGTCGTCTCGATTGGAAAGGTCCTACGAACGTAGCCGACCCTCAAAGTCGGGTGCATGCCTACACGCTGGTTGATTCAGGTCTCCATCGTGATTGTGCGAGGGCGTTGGCGTATGTTTTCATGGTCGAACAGCGCACCCACCAGCACCGCGAAGCCGTGAAGGCGACGATGGAAGCCGAGCCCGAAACAAAGGTCGTCGACCACGAGTCGAAGGCAACTAAGAACGCCCCTGCGCCCGCTATCCATGCGGCCGCCGGTCCGCGAGTGGTTGACCGGTACGAGCTTGTGCACCGGCTCGGTCACGGTGGGATGGCGACGGTGCATCTCGGCAGAGCGACCGGGCGTGCGGGGTTCGAGAAGCTTGTGGCGGTGAAGGTGATTCACCCACACCTTGCGAACGAGCCCGAGTTCGTCGACATGTTCTTGGACGAGGCTCGCATCGCCGCGCGCCTCCACCATCCGCACGTCGTGCAAATCCTCGACGTGGGCGAAGACAACGGCGTGTACTTCATGGTCATGGAGTACGTCGAGGGCGACACGCTCGCGGCCTTGATTCGACAACTCCGCAAGAAGGGCGAGCGACTTCCGCTTTCGGCAATCCTCCAGATCGCCACGGACGCGGCCGAGGGCCTCGCTGCCGCCCACGAACTTTCGGATCGCGATGGTCAGCCCTATCGGTTGGTCCACCGCGATGTGTCACCGCACAACCTGCTCGTCGGCATGGACGGCAACGTCAAAGTGGTGGACTTCGGCATCATGAAGGCGGCCGGAAAGCGTAGCAACACGCTCACGGGCCAGCTGCGGGGCAAACTCTCGTACATGAGCCCGGAGCAGGCGCGCGGCAAAGCAATCGACCACCGCACCGACCTCTTCGCGCTGGGCGCGGTCCTTTGGGAGCTTTGCACCAACAAGCGTTTGTTCGACGGAGAAACGGACTCCGAGACGCTCGACCTCGTCACCAAGTGCAGAGTGCCTGCGCTGGCCGAGGAGCGCGCCGATCTCCCAGACGGTGTGGCGGAAATCTTCCGTCGTTCTCTCGCCCCGGACGCCGACGACCGCTACGAGAGCGCTCAGCAGATGCTCCGCGACCTTAGAGCGGTGCGACGAGACCTATCAGCCGATGTCGATCCTCGCGCCGACTTGGCCGACGTCATGGCGCAGTTTTTCTCAGCTCGTATCGAGTACGTGCGCGCCGCAGTCCGGAATCTCGAAGACAGTGGGGTTCGCGCTGCGCCCTCTTCTTCAGCCGCGCTCATGATGAATGAACTCGCGGCCAACGGGGACGCGACCAGCATTCTCTCGCCGCCGCACGGAACCCCAGCCACTGCGACGATGACTTCGTCGTTGGCGCAGGCCTCCGCCCGGCACTGGAGCCTATGGCTGATCCTTCCGCTGGTGGGAGCTGCGATCGGCACAGCGGTGGTTGGGCGCAACGATACCGACAACGGCGTGGCGCTTGCGGCGGTCGATCCGCAGCCGCGCGAGCACCCCCCGGACACAGTGGCCCCGCCCGACGTCCAGCCAGTCACGCCCGCGATCAAGTGGAACATCAACACGCAGCCGCAGGGCGCGTTCGTGACGATCGCAGGCACGCGCCATAAGCAGCCCACACCATTTACGGTGGTGGTGCCGCGCAGCGACGACTCAGTCTTGATCAAGATCGAGCACGTTGGATATCGGCCGAAAGAGGTGCGGCTGGCACCGCTGAAGACGGCTAACCTGACGTACGACCTCATCAAGCTGGTGATGCCTCCCGTGAGCCCCCGGCCGGGGAAAACCCGCTTGTGGCCACGAAAGAAGAAGACGTCAAAGAAGCCGTTGCCTCCGACCGCGTCGGAGACCAAACCCACCCCGAGCGACGCCGAGCGGCCGGACGATGGGCCCGACTTCGGTGGGCTGCTCGACAAGCCGCATGAGCCCCGTTGATGGACGTCGTCCTGGGTATCGCAATGGCAGCCGCTTTGTCGCTGGCGGTGTCGTCGACAGCCGTCGCAGCGCCAACGTCACCCGAACCTGAGATCGTCGTGCCGACCCTGCCTTTGCCGGAACCCGTCGTTCGGCAACCCGCGGGCGACGAGGGTCTACCACCCCACGAACCCGCGGCGGAGTCTGTGGCTTCAGACGTCGACACTGGTGGGGATCCGAGCGCGGACGAGATGTTCAAAGAGCGCGTCCGCGACGCAGCACAGCACTACTCTCAGGGCCGATCGCTGGCGTCCGAGGGCCGCTATGTGGAGGCAGCCGCGGAGTTCGAGCGCTCACACGACGCGTTCGAGTTCGGCGACACTCTGTACAGAATCGTCGAGGCCTACGACGCCGCGAGCGAGCCGCTCCCCGCGCTCCGCAAGGCACGTGAGTACCTCGCCCTTGAATCGTGTGAGGGCGGTCGCGAGTCTCCGGGAAACTACCCCTGCGGAGAACCCGGTCAGCGCGACGATGTCCGGCAGCGAGCGGAGCGGCTACGCCGTCTCGTCGCAGAACTCAAGTTGCAACTCGCGGACGGCGTGGTCCTGCGCAAGGTCAAGGTGGCAGACCGGGTCGTCCCGCTCGCGGACTTTCCTGTGCTGGTGGCGCCAGGCTCTTTTGTCGTCGCGCTGACCGGTCCCAACAAGGGGCAGTTGCGTAGCTACGATGTCACTGTCGAGGCGGGGGACACGTTCAATTTGTTTGTGCCGCCGTTCGTGACACCCGTGATCGACGATGGTGGTCCCGACATCGAGAGCGGCCCTATCGTCTCCCCGCACGACCAAGCGCGGCGCCAACGAAATCTGAGGCGCGCCTTTTGGGGAGGCGTCGGGCTGACGGGAGCAAGTGGCGTCGTGCTCGGCGTACTCGCGGGGCTGTCTCGGTTCAATCAAAACGCACACGACGACGGAAAATGCAGCGTCGAGTGCACCGCGGAGATGTACGACAACTTGCCGGAGGACCCTGCGCTGACCGAGGGCATGCGGTACCCGCAGTCGTTCAGGAACAAATCCACGAGGTTCGCTTCGGGGACCAACGCCATGGTTGGGGTGACGGCGGGACTCGGGTTGGTCACCATTGTGCTGGGGGTATTCTCGTTCACCAACAAGCGCAGCGGCGTCAACGCTCGCGTGCAAGTGCGGGCTGGCGGTTTGTCGCTGCGCTGGTGACCGCTGCCGCGCTGCGGTAGCGTGGTGCACGATGACGACGGACCTCCGCTGGCCTACTTATCCGCTGCGCAACACGGTGCTCACGGAAGGGGTCGCCGAGAAGGCCGAGCCTGGACGCGGCTCGTGCTACGTCCGCGATACCGACGGCAATGTGTATCTCGACGCGATCGGCGGGATCGGTTGCAACCCGCTGGGCCACGGACATCCGAAGTTCGTCGCGGCGATGCACGAGCAGCTGAGTCGCATTGCTGTCGCAGCCAGGAGTTTCTGGACTGAGCCTCAACTCGCACTCGCGGCCGAGATAGCCAAGCGCTCGCCCATTGCCGACGCTCGCGTCTTCATCGGCAATACGGGAACCGAGGTCAACGAAGCGGCGATCAAGCAAGTTCTCCGGGCGCGCCCAGACCGTGACGTCATCATCGCGATGGAAACGGCTTTTCACGGTCGGACCTTGGGCTCCATCGCGCTGACCGCCAACGCCAAATATCGCGCCCCGTACGTCAGCTGCCTCGGCGAACCAGAGAACCGCTTCGCTCGAATGAATGTCGCGCGTGCGCCGTTCGGTGACCTCGACGCAATCGGAAAACTGATGGTGCAGTACAAGGGCCGGGTGGCCGCCGTTTGGGTGGAGCCCATTCAAGGCGAGTCCGGCATCTATCCTGCGACGCGCGAGTTCATCGTCGGGCTGCGCGAGTTGTGCAACGAACATGGCGCATTGCTGGCAGCAGATGAGATCCAATGCGGCGCTGGGCGTGTGGGTACTTTTGCCGCGTGGTCGACGATCGTCGGTGACGACCCCGACCTTGCGCCGGACGTGATCTGGTTTGCCAAGGCCCTTGGCGGCGGGTTGCCCGTCAGCGCGTGCGTCTCTACTGCGGCCTTGGCGGACAGCATGGGTCGTGGCACCCACGGCTCGACGTTTGGCGGCAATCCCTTCGCATGCGCGGCAGGCGTTGCGACGTTGTCGATCATGGACGAGGAGGACTTGCTGGCAAGTGCGGCCGCTCAACTGCCGACGCTGCAGAAAATCGCGGGCGCCAACCCGCACCCGCGCGTCAAAGAGATCCGTGGTCTCGGTTCGATGATCGGAATTGAGATCAACGGCGAGGGCGATGCCCCAGCGGCCAAGATCTCCGGCCTCGCGCAAAAACACGGGATGCTCGTCACGGTCTGTGCGGGGAAAACGGTCCGATTGCTGCTGCCGTATGGCGCGGGGGAGTCGATCCTTGCCGAGGCCTGGCGGATCCTTGGCAAGGCGCTGGACGAGGACGTGGCCTGACTTGCCTGCTACCTTACGAATCATGATTCGCGCTTGTCTTGGCACGGTCGCGTTGCTCGCCCTGGCTTCCTGCGACAAGGGGGGCACCACGCAGCCGCCAGAGATCGCTGGCGCCCAGGACCCAAGTGCTGGTGAACCTGCGGCGGGCCCAGGTGTCGCGGACCCGAGCGCAACCGACTCAGACGCGGTGGATCCGAGCGCAG
>JAESSZ010000568.1 GCA_016763875.1 Nannocystaceae bacterium | reverse complement strand
TCATGTGCAGCTGTCGCACCGGCTCCAACCTCGGGTTCACCTGGGACCAAGGCACTGCAATGCGATCGGGGGCCGGTACGTTTACGGTGAGACACCGGCAGGCACGTCGAGCGAGTCGGCGCTGGGCTGACCGTCGACGTCGCTGAGGCGACCACAAGAAAACCGGCGCGCCCTCGTGGGCGGCCGGTTCCTGTTGAGCCTCGGTCGTTGAGCCTCGGTTGTCGGGGCTAGCTGTTTGCGGCGCCAGGGGGGGCCGTTTCAGCGGCCGCTGCTGGTGCGGCTGCTGCTTCTTCTTCGGGGGGCGCCGCGGCTGCCTCTGCGCGAATCCGATCGAGGACTTCACTCGCGGCGGGACGCAGCGTGACCCAGATGAAGTCATGGATATCCAGCAGGTCGCGCGGCTCAAGGCCCTCGGCGGTGAGCTCGGTTTCGATCTTCTGGGCCATGTCTACGTAGCCCGCGTAGGCCGCCGAAGTCGGTGACTTGGACGGGCGCAAGCGCGGGGCCATCGTGCGGGCTTGTGCCGCGAACACGCTCGGTCGGATACACGTGTGATTGGCCGGGTGGACCAGCGCGCCCAGTGCGGTGGCGAGCTGCCACGACGGGGGTTTACGCGTGGCCGTGGCCAATGCCCGACACAGCATCGCAAAGCGGGTGTCGAGTTCCGCGTCTCCGTGCAGGAAGTCGAGCATCGCTTGCGCCAAGCGAGAGTCTCGCGTGGTCCCACGAAGCGGATCGACCTGCGACTTGGTGACCAGGTCTGTCTTGTCCAGAACCTCGCACGCGCGTTCGATAACCGTATGGCTTTGACCCGCGTTGATCAGAGTCTCGATCGACTCCTTGTTCAACGCGTCCTGAGCTCGCTTGATCGCGGGCTCGCGATGGCGCTTGAGTGCACGGCCGTCGCCGCCGCGCTGCTCCTTGATCCAAGCGTTGTCGTCGAACCCGAGCGGGAATAACGAGCGGAACACGAGGATTTGCTCGCCCAACGTGGGTAGGTCCTCGATGTTGACCGACGTTCGACCACCGCGACCGGAGCGCTTCTTCTTGTCGTCCTTCTCGCCTGCGCGCGCGCGCACGGCCTCGAGCCGGGAAGCGATCTCGTCGCCGTCGGCGACATCGTCCATCTCTTCGAGGAGCTGGTAGTAGCCGTCCTTGAAGACTCGCAACTCGCCGTCTTCGAACTGATAGCCACGCTTGCCATCACGTTCCCAAGCCATGATCGCAAATCCCCACTCTTTACGCCGTGTGTGTTGGAACAAGGCCTGCGGGGTTTGCTCTGCGGCTTCCGTCATGAGTTCTCCAAAGCGGTGGGCGCTGTATTACTCGCGTGGTCGCTCTTTTGTCGTGGACGAAAGCGCGTGATCACGAAACGAGGGGCGGCAAACTAGCATGTGCCGCAGTTTGCGCCAAGGCGCGCCGTCCGCGGCGCAGATGGGCCCGTCAGGCACCAGGGGCAGAGGGCCGGGCCGTCTACTCCTGGAGTAAGAACAGTGTGGGCCGTATTTTGTCCAAGATGAATCCACAGTTGCCCACAGGGGACTTCCGCCCCGGAACCCGCGGGGCGTTGAACGGCAGTGGTCATCTGTGATCCTGGCGACTGACGTCGGCTACGCCGGCGACCGGGGAACCGCGGCGGTCATCGGGTTCGAGGCGTGGTCCGACGAGCTAGCGTCGTTCAGCGAGACTGCGATGTGCACCGTTGAGGCCGAGTATCGACCAGGATCGTTTTTCGAGCGTGAGCTTCCGTGCATCTTGCCGCTTGTGCAACGCATCGCGCGAGAGCACGGGGCGGGCATCGTGGTGATCGACGGGTATGTCGACCTCGGAGACAAGCCAGGCCTCGGCGGCTACCTCTTTGATGCGCTGAAGATCAGCGGGTTGGCGGTTGCCGTCGTGGGAGTCGCCAAGAATCGCTTCTACGGTGCACCCGCGGTCGAGGTGACACGCGGAGAAAGCAAGCACCCACTGTACGTCTCGAGCCGCGGTGTCGATGCCAACACGGCGGCCGGTTGGATCGACGGGATGCACGGCCCGTACCGCATGCCGACTCTGCTACGGGTGGTCGATCAACTCACGCGCGGCCTCGTCCAACCCACGGACGCGCCCCGATGAACGGTCTCGATCGCGCTACAGTGCCGTCGATGTTGGGTCTCACGTGCTCACGGCGATGGATATCCATCGCGACCATCGCTCTTTCAACGACTTCGATAGGCGCGTGCAAGGAAGACCCCGCTCCGGTTGTAGAGTCGGAGGAGTCCACAGGCGAGCCTCCGCCACCGATCGATTTCCAGCCGTCGAACATCGAGCTTGAGCCGATGTACGAGGTTGGTGACGTGACGCTGGATCTGGACTGCACGATCGGCGATGGCGGCCGTGGCACGCTGTGCAAGGCCGATCCGTCCAGCTACGTCTTCTTCGACCACACTCAAAGCGACGGCAGTGTCGTTGGCGTGTACGTCATGGAAAACCTCGTGATCACCGAGAACACGTTGGTTGATATTGAAGAGGACACCGCAATCGTCCTCGTCGCGCAGTCGACGATTGTGAACGAGGGTCGTCTCTACATGCGACCCGGTGAAAACGGTGGCTTTGCCGGAAGCAGCGGGGACATCGTTGGACTCGGGCCCGGAGCGGCCACAGGGATCGATGGGCCTGTCACCGGTGGTGGTGGTGGCGGATATTGTGGCCGTGGCGGCAGCCATGGCGACGGTGAAGGCGCGGGCCCTAGCTACGGCGATGCGAGCATCGTGCCGTTGGTTGGCGGTAGCAGTGGTGGCGAGCGCAACTCCGGTGGTGGCGGCGGAGCATTGCAATTGGTGGCCGGGGTTTCGATCACCATTGGCAAGACGATCACGCTACCGGGAGCGGGCGGCGAGGATGGCGGCGGTGGCTCGGGCGGTGCGTTGCTGCTCGAAGCGCCGATCGTGAACATCAGTGGTCGTGTTTCGACCAACGGTGGCGGCGGAGCATCGGGGGACAAGAGTGACGGTGTCGAAGGACGAGACCGGGCCGACGCCGCGGCAGGCGGGCAGGGCAACGGCAATACACCGGGTGGCGAGGGCTCCGCGGGATCTCTCGTTACGGGAGCCGATGGCACCGCCACCGTCATGACAGCTCAGGAGTTCGGAAGCGGCGGCGGCGGTGCCGGATGGATCCGAATCAACACGGAGTCCGGTGTGGCCGAGATCACCGGGAGTGTGTCGCCTGGACTGGACACAGACTGCGCGACGCAAGGCGTGCTCGGCTGAACCTGCGGGGGGGGGGCTCCCGACCAACACCCGGGCGCGCCTCGCACAGATCCACAGTCGTTCGTCACGGGCGCCGCGTTTCCCCCGGTCGCCCAACGCGCGGGCAACCCCGCCTACCATCGTGCCGCTTTGTCCGTGTCCCCCGGACCAGATCCGACCGGTCTCGCAGCTGGTGTACCGCGAGTCGTCCTCGACGATCCGCAGCAGCTGATCGGTCACACGATCCTCGGCCGCTTTCGTGTGGACGGTGTGCTCGGCGTCGGAGGCATGGCGGCAGTGCTTCGGTGTCATCACCTCGGGCTCCAACGCGACATCGCGGTGAAGGTGCTCCACCCGGAGATGTCGGCGAGTCCAGAGGTCTCCGCTCGTTTCGCCCGAGAGGCGCAGGCAATGTCGCGGATGAACCATCCGAACTGCGTGCGTGTTTTGGACTTTGGCGAGTTCGATGTTGGGGGTCCGTCGTTTCAATACCTCGCGATGGAGTTGCTGGCTGGGTGCGAACTCACCGAGTTCATGGGACAGCCGTTGCCTCCACTGCGTGCGATCGAACTCATGGACCAGATTTTCTCGGGTCTGTTCCATGCTCATGCCGCGGGCGTCGTCCACCGTGATCTCAAGCCAGAAAACGTCTTCGTGACCACGGACCACGAGGACGCAGAGTTGATCAAGATCGTTGATTTCGGCATCGCGAAGATCGTGTCGGGTCAGGGATCGCGGGACAACATGACGGTGGCCGGAACGATCTTTGGAACGCCGCGCTACATGAGTCCCGAGCAGTGTGCAGGCGGGGAGATCGACGAGCGCACCGACGTCTATGCCGCGGGCATCATCTTGTACGAGACGCTGGCCGGGCACGTTCCTTTCGACAATCCGGAAGATCCCGTCAAAGTCATTCACAAGCACATTCTCGAGCCTGTTCCCGCGCTGATGGCCACAACCCCGCAGCCACTCGTTCAGCTGGTCATGGGCATGCTCGAAAAAGAGAAAGCGAAGCGAATCGCGAGCATCGGCGAGGCTCAGAGCCGACTGGCGGATATCGGTCGTGGACTCGCCAATGGCACGTTGATGTCGATGCCGGCCATGGCTCTCGCGCCGAACTCGGTGAACGCGGGCGCGGGCTTGATGGCGCGGCCCAACAGGCGGCGTGGTGTCATGGTGGGGGCGGCGCTGGGCGTGACGCTGGTACTGGGGATTATTGCCTGGGGGCTTGGTGCGTCCAAAGACACTGCTGTCGAGATCCCGATCGTCACGGTGGCGCCCTCAGGGCCCGCCGCCTCGACGAAACCGGTTGCGGCCGCTGCGCCTGCGATCAAGCCTCCTGCTGCCCTGGCGGCCCTGCTTGCCGCGGGGAGCGTGCCGCCGCAGGCTGACGACGCCGAGATCACGAAACTCGAGGCGATGCTCAAGGATGGAGCCACAGACCTGGCGATGGACACGATTGGTCGGCTGTTGGACGATTTTCCGCGTGACGCCCAGCTGTACGTCATGCGAGGGCGGGCACAAACTGACTCGGACAAGGTCGCCGCGCTGGTGGCCTTCAGCAAGGCTCTTGAGTTACGGCCCGCCCTGACCGAGGACGAGGACTTTCGCGAAGAGTTGCTCGCGCTAATGGGTGACAAGAAGGTTGGCGAGCCGGCTCTGGATCTCGCGATCCGGCAACTTGGCGATCACGGGATCCCGTACCTATTGAAGCGGGTGAACGACGACGCGCGACCCATCCCGTACGCCGATCGGAAGCGCGCTCTCAAGGCGCTCGATGAGTCCGGTCGAGCCGGCGAGATCGAGACCGAACTCAATGTTGCGCTTGACCTGTGGCAAGCCGGTGACGCGCGGAAACCGTGTCTCGCCTACGGCGACGCACTCGATCGTATCGAACGAGAGCCCGCCGCATACTACCTGGGCAGCGTCATGCGGAGCACGCCTCCCGCGGGTTGCGATGGACTGCGAGAGCGACGTGGCCTCGTCGGTGAGGCGCTTGTGGCCGAGTTTACTGTGGCCGAATCTGAGTGGGTGGTACCTGAGCGCTACGCCAGGAAACGTAGCCGACGCAAGAAGCGCAGTGGCGGGTCCCGTGGTGGGATTCTCCGTCGGCTAGGGCTTCACTAGCCGTCGCCTCTCGCTACGTCGCACGAATCAGCTGGAGTCGGCGGTTGACGTCCTTGGAGAGCGCCATTTCTTGTTCCCGAGTTAGCGCCGATCCTGCGCAGAACAGCGAGAATGCCACCAGCTCGTGGCCGATGTGATGGAGGCTCGCAACCGGGTCGTCCTCGCGGGAGGCACGTAAGGCGTCCAGCACCACGTCTGTGTCGATAGAGCCGTCACTACCCACCCGCTCGCCGAGGAACGACGCGTAGCCAGAGCCCTCGACCCAGGCCGAGAGCATTTGTTTTGCTGGCTCCAGGCCTCCTGCGGTTTGCACAGCGGCAAAGACGTCGCGGAGAATCTCTGTGAACGCCTCGCAGACTCGGCGAATCTCGGTCTCGTCCAGATGCGATCGCGAGGAGACCTCTGCCGCGTGACGCTTGACGAGGAAGTACGCAGCACGCGTTGCGGCGAACTCGTCGAGGTTCGCGAGACGGGCCATTTCCTCGAGCGTCTTAGAACCATCGCACTGCATCAGAAGCGTGGTCGCGTCGGTATCGAGGTCGGCGAGGCGTGCACTCGCCCGTGCGAGGAGACAGACGTCGTTGCCCGGAATGAGCTGGCGGTAGAGCTCGATTTCGTCGAGTCGCCGGATGCCGTCCATGAGCAAGGCTCGTACGGGGATGTGAACAGTGTGTCGCGGCGGCTCGTTGCGTCCCGGGTCGGGCGTGGTGAACACGTAAGAACCATCCCCCACCAAGAGCATGCGGAGAAAGATCTCAGAGGTCTGTTTCTGCAGAAGGACGAACAACTGCTCTCGATCCAGCACCCCGCGCTCCAAACAGACCTCCCCAAGGCGGCTCGTCTCAGACACGTCGCCGAGCAAGACATCGAGCCACTCACGATCGATGAGCGACTCTCGAACCATGAGTTCGCCCAGGCGGTCGTCGGGGTGGTTGCTGTGCGCGAGCAGGAGCGCGCCTTGGTCCAACGACAGGGAGAACCAACGTCCGTCCGCCCCGAAGACCTGCATGTCGCCCTGAAAACCGCGTTCCGCGACGACCTCGACCATCTGGAAGAGGGTCATAGGCGACAAGATCTCGCCCGCGAGCATGACCCGCCCACCGGACTCGATGCTGCCGCTCTCGCCCGTAAGTAGACCTTCGAGGTCGTCGAGGTCGTCGCCTGCCTCCTCGTCCGGGAGCAGCCTCCGCAGGATCAGCAAGCCGGGCGTATCCGACATGATCCGGAATCGCCCATGGTTAGAGCGAAGGCGGTAACGGGCCTCGTTTCCTTCCGGGGTGACGCTCCCGTCGTCGCCGATCGTGACAATATCGACACCCTTGGGCATCGTCAGAATCGTACCTGGTCTGGCGGACTTGGCCCAAAATCGAGCGAAATGCGACGGTGGCAGGTCGCGCGAACGACGCTTGACGACGGGTGGCCGTTTCTCTGCTGCTCTAGTCGAGCAGGGCGAGCAACTCTTGGCGGGTGACCTGCGCCGCCTGATCGGCCTCGCCAATCGCGGCGTCCGCGAGCTGACGTTTCCGCTCCTGTAGGGCGAGAATGCGCTCCTCAACGGTATCGCGCGCTACGAGCCGGTGAACAAATACTGGGTTCTCTTGCCCGATCCGGTGGGCGCGGTCGGCAGCCTGATCTTCGACTGCTGGGTTCCACCAGGGGTCTAGCAGGAAAACGTGGTCCGCAGCGGTCAGGTTGAGACCGGTCCCGCCCGCGCGTAGCGAGATCAGCATGACCGGCGGGCCCTCGGGATCCTGGAACCTGTCGACGACTGCTCCGCGGTCGCGCGTTGCACCGTCCAGGCGGTTGAAAGGCACGTCGATATCCCGCAGGACGGGCTCGACGAGATCGAGCAATCCCGTCCACTGCGAGAAGACGAGCGCCTTGTGGCCCTCGGAGAGACACGATTCAAGGGTCTCTGCGAGAAGGGCGAGTTTGGACGAGTCCGGGGGTGGGGCATCGGTCTTGCCCGGCAAAAGGCCTGGGTGACACGCCGCCTGTCGCAGCCGAAGCAACGCTTCGAGAATCGCGAGCACGCTATCGCCCGCGCCCAGTCGCTTGGCGACGTCGTTTTGCATGGCCGCTCGGACCGTGTCGTAGACCGCCCGTTCATCGGGGCGCAGCTCGCAATACAGAGTGATGTCGGTGCGCGGCGGCAGCTCTTTGGCGACGTCGCGCTTGAGTCGTCGCAGCACGAACGGACGGATGCGTTCGCGCAGGCTGGCTGCGGTCGTTGCATCGCCCGCGGCCATGGGCTTGACGTA
>JAESSZ010000567.1 GCA_016763875.1 Nannocystaceae bacterium | reverse complement strand
GCTCGCTCGCACGCGCACCATCCACAGGGCGTACTCCTGCTCGTCGGTCATGAAGCGGATTGCCACTCGTTCGTCTCGCAACTTGCTGTAGGCAACGAGCTCGACCTGATGCGCGTCGTGTTCGGTGGTGTCCCAGACCACGTCGATGCGGCTGTACACGCCTGGCGCCTCAAGCAGGTTGAGGGAGGCGAAAGCAGCGTCGCGGCCGCACGTCGTTTCGACCATGGCGGTTGCGCCCGAGGCGTCCGTCATCTGCACGCGTTTTTCGAACGCTACACCTGCGCCGTGGAATCCCGGCGGCGGCGCGGTCTCGCCCGGAGCGAAACTGATGACAACGCCCGGTGCCGAGGCAAGTTCGGTTTGGCCGCTGAGGGGCAGATCGTCGCACGACGCGACTCCCGACTCGGCGATGAGCGTGGTGAGCACACGAATCCCGCGCTTACTTGGCCCATGACGCCGTGCATCGGGGGGGCGCTACTACCCGTATGCGCGTGCGTGGAGTAGGTGTGGCCGTCGGGGAAACCCGCAATCGAAAAGAACGCCTCGCGCACCACGTCACGTCCCTCGAGTTTCCCGATCGCTCCCAGGCCGCCCTCCATGCAACCATTGGCGGCGCAGTACATTCGGGGCTGCGGAAGGGCGGAGCTTAGCGAGGGTCCGGGTGGATCGCCGTCGTCGGCAGGTTCCCCGTCGTCGAGTCCATCGTCGTCATCCGGCTCGTCTGGACCGCCGGTTTCGCTCGTCTCGGCGGCTGCATCGTCGCTCTCGTCGGGGTCGTCCTCGTCGTCGAAATCGTCGGCGCCGGCGTCGCTGGAACTGCCTACAAGTGGGCCGTACTCCCGCTGTGGAGTGGGACTGCAGGCAATCGGGAGTGCACACGAAAGAAAGGCGACCGACAGGGGGAGGCGTGCCATGTCAGGCCCCATCGCCCGCAAGGGGACCGACCTTGAGCTTGCCGACTCGGTTCGGCTACGGAGAGCCGGCTACTCCAGACACGCCTCGGCGAGGTACGGGGCCGCCAGCGAGGTACACGGCCCCGCCAAGCCGATCGCCCCGATCGCGGTCAAGATGCCCGAACCGGTGGACAGCTCGTACAGGGTGTTTCCATCACATACATATGCGGTGTCGGTGCTCGCGCGGTACGCAATGCCGGGCGCGGTGACCAAGTCCGAGAGCGTTGCGAGCAGAGTCGCGTTACCGGTCTCCATACTCACGGAATAGAGCTGCGTCGTGGCATCGTTGATCGCGTAGACGCCGGGTAGCGAGTCAGACCACGCGATGCCCGAGCCCACGAAGTCCAATCCCAGAGGGCCGATGGCGTTGGCCAAGCCAGTCTCCGGATCGAGCGCGTACAGAGCATCGAGCGTCGTGCCGATTCCCACCAGCCCGTCGTCCCCATCGATGCTGATCTCGAGCGTTCCGACGGAAGTGGGTCCGACGATCTGAAAGCCGCAGTCGCAGGGATCGACGCGTTCGATCCGTCCCTGCGCCGCGTTGTGGACATACAGCGTCCCGTCTCGTGCGAGCGCGATGCTATTGAAGGACGAGGTCGCCGAAAGCGGACAGACGACCTCGCCGAGCCCGGTGTTGGTATCAATTCGGACGACGACCGGAGGGTTCGCGGCGTCGTCGACGGTCAGGAGCCAGTCGCCCGGCTCGCCACCCATCATTCCGGTGCTGCCGCTCGAGTCGTGGGTTCCCGTATCGGACGCGCCGTCGTCGGGCGCGGTGGTGTCGGCGACCGTGGTGATGCTCGAGTTCGTCGTATCGGTGGCGGTCGTTGTCGGACTGCTGTCCTCGCCATCGTCACCGTCGTCGGGTGTGCCGCTCGAACTCGTATCGCCGGGCATGGGCTCGGTGCTCGATGGCGGACGACCGTCGTCGTCACCAGTGCAAGCGAGGACGGCGAGCGAGAGCATCAAGGCAATTCGTCGATAAGACACGTCGAATGCAATTGTCGGAGACCGCAGCGCCGCCTGCAAGCCGCAAATGCAGGTGCGGCGTGGTAATGAGCCCCCATGGGAACGATGTTGAGGCTTCCGGGTGACCTGGCTGCGCGCCTGGACCCTCTCGAGGCCGCGGTCGTGAATCCCACCAACATCGAGTTGCGGGAGGCGGCGGTGGTGGTCTTGCTGATGCGGACCGACGACGGGCCGGAGCTGGTGCTGATCGAACGCTCCGCGGACCTCAGAACCCACGCGGGACAGCTCGCTCTGCCCGGTGGCAAGCCCGAACCGGGGGACGGCTCACTCGCCAACACCGCGCTTCGTGAGGCCCACGAGGAGGTCGGCCTCCCCCTGGGGCAGACCCAGGTCTTGGGACGCTTGGGGACCGTGCCGACGCCCACGGGATTTGTCATCGTTCCGTTTGTCGCGTGGGCGCCAGAGGCGTGGCGGCCGCGGGCGGCGAGCGGCGAGGTTCATGCCGTGCTGACCCCGAAACTGGCGACGCTGGCGGATCCCGACATGCATCGAATCTCTGGCCGCGGGGTGTGGGCGGGGATGAGCTACGAGTTGCACGAGTTCGCGATCCACGATCCGCCGTTGTGGGGAGCGACCGCGCGCATCGTGTGGGACCTGCTGGAGCGTGTGCGATGATCGAGCTGACTCCGGCCGTGCTCGAAGAGTTGGCGAGGGTTGGGCAGCGTGTGGGGCTGTTGCGCTTGTCGGCCGTGCGACTCGACCACCCGGGTTTCGCGGCTGCCAACGAGCGTCTCGACCTCTTCCTCGATGAAGGTCGCGCGGGCGAGATGCAGTTTCTGACACGGACGCGTGCCGTGCGGAAAGACCCAGCATCCATGCTCGAGGGGGCGCAGACGTTGCTCGTCGCGGTGGTTCCCTACGACGGTGAGCCGGGCCCGATTGCACGCTACGCGCGTTCAGCCGACTACCACTCCGAGATGCATGTTCGGTTCGAGCATGTGGCCGAAGCGCTTCGCTCTCGGATCCCGAGCGCAAACACCCTCGTTTGTGTGGACACCAAGCCGGTCCAAGAGCGAGCCGCCGCGGCCCTGGCGGGTCTTGGATTTCTCGGGAAGAACGGCATGCTCATCGCGCCCGGACTGGGATCGTTCGTGATGCTCGGCGCATTGATGACCACTGCGCGGTGGCAAGGACCCGACGCTCAAGTCGATCTGCGAAGGTGTCGTGGCAGGCCTGTGGTGCGTGCCGTCGATGTCTCGACGCGTGTCCGACCGATGCGTTCGTGGCGGTTGGCGAACTCGACGCCCGACGTTGCATTTCCTACCTTACGATCGAGTACCGCGGGCCGGTCGAAGAGGACCTGCAAGACGGTTCGGGCGAACGCATCGTTGGATGTGATGTCTGCCAGGATGTTTGTCCCTACAACGCCGGTCGCACGCGAGGGGCGAGAATCCCCGACGAGGCGCGTTTACCTCCCCCCGCCGGTCCGGCACGTGACCCCGATCCGGTGGTGCTCGCCAACATCCGCAGTGGCCGGTACCGCGCGTTTGTGAAGGACACGGCGCTGCGCCGGATTCCGCGCCGTCACATGCGTCGAAATGCGCTCATCGCACTGGGAAACCGGCCTGGGCCGCTGTCAACGCGAGAGCGTGAGGCTGTGGGCTTGGCGTGCGAAGACGACGATGCGCAGATCTCTGCCGCCGCGCAGCGGGTGGTGCGACGTCGCGGCGACAGTTAGCTGCAACCTGGCGGCGACAGTTGGCTGCAACCTGGCGGCGGCCGGATCGTCCCTAGTGCCAGGGTTAGTGATGCCAATGACGCTACGTGCTTCCGTGACTGTTCTTCTTACGCTGTGTGCCACGACCTTGGGTTGTAGTGCCGACTCGGACGACACCGAGACGGGGGGCGACGAGGCTGCGGCAACCGACGGGACCGGGTCTGGCCCTGACTCTGGTGGCGACGACGACGGTGGCGATGACTCGCCGGGCACCGGAACCAACGAAGGCGACGGGCAAGACGACGCTCCGGACGACGGTGGCGAGGCGCCCAGCGATACCGCGGGGACCACGGGCGGAGAGACCGGCACGGACTCAGATTCGGACACCGATCCCGACACTGGCACCGAGGCGGGCTCCGACGACGGCTCCGGCATGTCGGCCGGCTCGGTCGACGTGATGCTGTCAGGCTGCGACGTCGACTTCAGCGGCGACATTGTCGTCACCTACAACGGCTCCTTGGGTGTGGCGTCGGTCGCAGACCAGGGGGGCACCCTGACCGGGAGTTTTCAGTTCGACCTGGATGGACCCGCGACGTTTGCGTTGTCGACGCAGCACCGCGTGGACACGGGCACCGTCATCAACCTGGTCGATCCAGGGCAGGGCACGTGGACGAATCTGGACCCCGACTCGTTCGGCAGCAAGGTGGACGCAGTCGGAGGTACGCTGGATGTCAGCGTTTGGACCCCTAGTGAGGGCATGGCGGTGATCGAGTTCTCGGGCGTTAGCCTCGTGAACGTTACGACCGGCAACGTCTGCACGATCGACGGCACTGTCGAGACCGAAGAGCTGTACCCGTAGCCGCGTTCGGCAGACATCAGTGGCCAAACCGAAGCCCCCGACCTCATAGGTTGGCGTCGAGGAAGTCGAGGATGCTCGGGATTGTCTCCGGGAACGTGTCGACGATGGTGACGCCGTGTGCCGAGCTTCCGGGCAGAATGACCGAATCGGCCGGGCCGCTCGATAACGGTTCGAGCGCGCCGCACGTCATTGCCTGATCGCCGCCGCCATCGGTTTCTCCGGCGTAGCAAAGCAGTGGACCGACCGCGATCTGTGCGCCTCCGAGCAATGACTGGACTGGGGTTAGCCGCGTTGAGATCGCCACCGTCGCGCGCACTCCGAGATCCTGCGACGCGGCAACCACGGCCAGATTGGCGCCGATGCTTGTGCCCACCACCGCGATTCGGCTCGTATCGACGGCTTGGTGTCCCTGCAGGTGCTCGAGGGCGGCTTGTACGTCCAGCGGCGCCTGGTCTGGATCGGTCAGTAGGTCGTTGAACGCTCCGTCTTGCGGGTCCGACTCGCCGTGGCCCCGAAGGTCGATCGCCAGGGTCACGTAGCCACGTTCTATGAATGTGGCCAGATGCGCGTCCCACTGGCTCTTCGTATTGCTGAACTGATGCAGGAGCAACGCAGCGGGCAAGCACGATCCGGTGCTCGGCCGCGTCACGATGCCGGAGATGGACTTGCCATCGGCGGTCGTCAGCGTGATCGCGTCCTGCACGGGGTCACCGCCCGGCTCTACGCATGCGCCCGAGCTCGTGCCGTCGACCGTGGTGTCGTTACTGCCGTCCGAGGTCGTCCCATCCGCGTCTTCGGTGGTGCTAGCGGCGTCGTCCGAACCTTGTGGAGAGGTCGTACTGGTCTCCGCGCTCGGCCCCGTGCTCCCTGAGGAACCGGCCGTGTCCGACGCTGCGGCGTCGTCCGACTCTGCGTCGTCGGTGGCGCACGCGGTCAGCAGCGGGACAATGCACAGCGCCGCGGTTAGGCTGGTAGGGGCGAACTTGGGCAGGAGCATGGCGAAGATACGGGACACGTCACGTCAGGTTACTGCGTGTCGGGCGAGGCCTCACTGCGTGGTCCAGAGCGTGACGTCGCCGCAGCCGTCGCGGCGATAGACGACGGTTGTTGAGCCTTGCGTACTGTCGAAGACCAGAGTTGCCTTCTGCGACGCGAAGTGTCCGTCACCCAGGTCCAGCAACTGGTCGCGAGCAAAGTGCAGGTACCCGTCGGCCGCGATGCTGTGACGTGTGCCCGGGATACCGGCGGCGGGCACCGTCAACTTGGGACAGTTGGGGAGGATTGGGTTCCAATGCCCGCCGACGACCTCGAAGACCCCTCGGTACCGTGGATCGTCAAGCGCGACGTGCCCGCCGTGGTCGGCGCATCCGGTTTTTGCGTCGCCAATAGTCCGGTCGGGGCATGTCGCACCGGCCCAGGCCGGATCCGAGGGCATCGTGCCGTGCACACCGGTGAGGTCAGCATTGCGAAAGTTAGCGTGGAGCAACGTCGCGTCGCTGAGATCCGCAAATCGCAGCGATGCGCCAGAAAAGTTAGCACGCGACAAGTCGCTCTCTTGCAGGTTCGCCCCGTCGAGGTTGGCTCCGCGGAAGTCGGCTCCGATGAGCTTCGCTGAGCCGAGCCGAGAACCGGCCAGTTGTGCATCACGCAAGCTGGCATCGGTCAGATCGGCCCCGTGAAAGTCGACGCTACCGTGCGCTCCATCGAACCGGGCCCCCCGAAGTCGAGCGCTGTTGAAGTTCTCGCTGTCGATGTCTGCCCTTCGATAGTCCGCGAACTCAAGGTGTCGCACTTGTTGGTAGTGCAACGAGCCCTCCTCAAGCCCTCGTCGGAACGCTTGCCCTGGCCCGCTCAACCAGCCACTGCGACCGATCGGAACAATCGCGGCGAAGCTTGCCAGCACGGCGAGTGCAATCACACTCAAGTGCAGCAGCTTGGTCGCGTGGGGCCTGACCAAGGGGCGGCCCGCTTTTCGGTCTCCGAGTGCGGCGGCGAAGATCGGCACGGGAATGAACATTTGCACGCCAGCCGTCATGACCAAGGCGCCCGCGACCGGTACCGAGAGTCCGAGGGTTCCGTCGGCCGCGAGCACGGCGATGGTGATATTGGCAACGAGGTTTCCGATGAGCGCCCACGTCCGGAGTCGATACAGGCCCCAGACGATGACTGCCATTGTGACGGCGGCGATCGTGGTCGGACCCGCATAGAGGATCGTCCCGATGAGGTTCCAACCCGCCACCTCGACGCGTAGCTGCATGACCGCGGAGAACATGAGCGTCTGCGCATCTGCGAAGGCCATCACCAGCGCGAGCAGGAGATGTCCACGGAATCGTATCGGTTGGAACGTATCGCCGGGCGCAGCGTTGTCGAGACCTTGCGAGCCGATTCGAACGATCGCCACGGCGCATGCGATAGCGATCAGCGCCCCAATGCCGCGGTCGACCGCAGTCATGAAGCTACAGGCGACAAGTCCGCCCACGACAAGATTGGACCACAGCACGGCTCTCGCGAGCATCTGCGGACCGACCCCGGGTCGTCGCAGCAAGGTGGTCGCTGTTTCCTCAAGCGAAAGCTGCTCGACGACACGCAGGACGAAGGCATCCCGCAGACGGTCGTCAAGCCCGGCGAGAACCGTCTGGAGGCGAGCGAGGTCTTGTTGCGATTGCAACGCCCGTTCCGGTTCCGGGGTAGACGGTGGATCTGCGGCACTTCGACTCAGCCGAGCCCAGATCGAGCGTTGCCGCCTCGCGCGCTTGCGT
>JAESSZ010000059.1 GCA_016763875.1 Nannocystaceae bacterium | reverse complement strand
GGGCACGACAGTCAGGAGCAGAACCGTCGCCCAAAACCGTGGCGCCTGCCTCGGTTTTGCCACCCACGGTGCGAGCCGTTTTCCGGCCCAACGCCCGAACGCCGCGATCTCGGTGCCCGTGAAGAAGATGATCGCGTTGGACAACATCGCAGTCTGAAACTGCCCGATGTTCATCAGGATAAAGATCCCGCCCATCACCGAGATGTGCCAGACGATCCAAACGCGGCGTCCAAACACCCACTTCATCACCCAGTCTTGGTCGATGAGGATCGGGTTCTTTAGCGTGCCTATCTTGGGCAGCTTTCGGATCGTGACTAGCGGTCTGCGACCCAGGCGGAGCCACAGCTGATGAAGCCCCAGCATGATCCCCGCGAAACACGACACGAAGATCCAGCGCGAGGTGATGCCGTTCGGATCTTGTCCCTTGGGAAAGAAGTTCGGTGCGAAGTGGACCGGCCATGTCACCCAGATTATGGCGACGATGATTCCGAGCACGGTAGCCATGCAGGCGCGCATCGCTAGCTTGCGCATACCCGTGGCCGGGGCGAAACCTCGCTCTTTGTTCCACCAGTAGAACACCGACAGCAAGACGATCGCGAAAAACGCTTCGCCCCAGTGCGTGAACCATGTCGCCAAGCGCAGCAGATTGGTTCCGAACAACGCGGTGATCTGCTGCGGGTAGAACCGGTAGAAGTGGTCCATGTTCCACGCGTAGTAGATAGCGTCGCCCTTGGCCCAGACGCTGCCGTTCTTGAGCACACCGGTCGAGATGTACACGTAGCCCAGCTGGATCATCATGAGCCGCCGCGGCCACGCTGGAATCATGCGGTAGATCGCGGCGAGCCCCGTGGAGGCTTGTTTGTCTTCGGACGCCGCTTGTGGCGCTGTGCCTGCACCTTCACCGGGTCCGCCGGGCTCGCTGAGGAGTCCCTGGCGCCGCAGTTTGCGGCAACGCAGCCAGTTGTCGACGCTGTACGAATAGCCGGATTTGGCGCAGAGCAGGTACGCCAGGAACACGCGATAGACGAGCTCGGTCCCCTCCCAGAACAAGTGGTTGCGGAAGAAGATGCTGTTCATCAACAAGAAGGTGACGACGCCCGCGACTCGGGTTCGAAAGCCAACGATGAACGCCACGGAGGCGACGTAGAACGCTCCGATGTGCCAACGGAAAAACGTCGGCGAGTCCCAGAAATACAGCAGCGAGTACTTGTGCCCTTTGGCGAACTCCCAGATCGCTCTGGTATCGAAGAACCCCCACGGCGATTCATCCGTGAAACCGTCGCCGAAGCCCTTGAACTGGCCGCGCGCGTGGACGTGACGGGCCACGTCCGCGGTAAAGATGCCCTCGTCCGTAAACAGGAACGTGAAGTACTCGTAGAAGTCGTTCATGTTGGCGAGCACGAAGAAGCCAAAGGCGATGCGGTACAGACCGATCGACCGAGGATCCTCGCGCTCGAGCCAAAAACGACGAAAACGATCACTATTAAGGATGAAGTAGGCGACGACAGCGACAGCGCCCACCAACATCAGCCATCCGACGGTGGGCGACAGCGCCTTGGCCTGCTCGTTGATCGCCTTCTCTTCCTTGAAGAAGGCAGCGGCCAGCGCGCCAGCGCCATGGAATGCGGCGCCGAGTTTTAATCCAAGCATTCAGCGAACGAGCGTGCCGTCGTTGCCGAAAGGGCGCAAGGATGGGTGTCAGCACACCCTCCCGTGGCGTAAGGCATCGCGTGGACTCACCATCGGCCTGGTTTCCCTGCCCTGGCCAGGTGCGGGATGGGGTTGCTTGCGTCTTGGCGAGCCACCCACGGGGCGGTGTGGCCCTTCAAAACGAAGACGTCCGCAAGTACCTGGCATTGCTGACGATCCGCCACGGGCGCGCCAGGTGGGTGCCCTATGCCCCTAATCGTGTCGCCGCGCGTCAACCGGACGAGGAACCGGGTTGGGAGTCTCTCCTCGGCGCGTTCCGGAACAAGCTGGTCATGCGCAGGACCCGCTCTGCTAATATTGCCGCGTTGGCATCCGCGAACCAACACGTCGAGGACGCTCTGCAGCGTCTCGTCGGGAAATTCCTCGGACGCCGCTACCGTATCGACGACCTTATTGGGATCGGTGGGATGGGGGCCGTATTCCGCGGCTTCGACTCGTCGTCATCCCGAGAGGTCGCAATCAAGCTGCTGCGTCCGGAACTGGTGGACAGCGTCGAGGCCGTTTCGCGTTTTCGCCGTGAAGCGGTTGCGATCTCGCGACTGGAGCATCCGAACTGCGTCCGCGTGAGCGACGTTGGAAAGACCCAGTCTGGGTTGCGCTACATGGTCATGGACCTCATCAGCGGCAACTCGCTGACCTCGATTCTGGGCCAAGCGTTGCCCGTCGTGCGGTCGATCGACATCGCTCGCCAAGTGCTCGCCGGACTCCATCACGCCCACGAACGCAGCATCGTGCATCGCGACGTCAAGCCGGACAACATCCTGCTGACACGGACCACTGACGGTCGCGAACTGGTGAAACTCGTCGATTTCGGCATCGCGCGGGTACTGGAAGCGGCTCGGGACCCAGACACGTTCAGCACCCAGATGGGCCGTGTATTCGGGACTCCGCAGTACATGAGCCCGGAACAGGCGAGCGGCAAGACGGTCGATCTTCGGGCCGACATCTATACGACCGGCTTGGTGCTCTACGAGATGTTGAGCGGCAAGCGAGCCTTCGATGGCAAGAACGCGGTCGCGATCGTGACCAAGCAGTTGATCGAGGAAGCCGAGCCTCTGCCCGAGGCAGTGCCCGCGAACGTCCGGCAGTTCGTCGGCTACCTGCTGATGAAAGAACCCTCAGATCGGTTCCAAACTGCTGGCGAAGCGGGGGCGTATCTCGACCGGATCATCAGCGAGCTATTCGCGGCTGGCTGGCGTGACGAGCCCCGCAATGTGCCCGCCGCGGCGTACATGAAAGCGGCCCCAGCCGGGGGGACACCGGCCGCGAGCGATGCGAAGGACTTCGACCATGCGATGAAGGCCGTTCTGGCGACCTCGACGCAGCGCGCAATCGAGGGCCTCGAAGACGGCGTGGCTCACGCTGAGGCGAACTTGCCGTCGGCGGCACCTCGGCGTCGCGCTGTCACTCGGCTCTCCGGGATTGACCTCGACAATCTTGAGCTCGAGGAACTCGGCGATCGCGATGACTGAGCGTCGTCATCCGCGGCCCGAACCTGACCTTATATAGAGGGCGGCTGGGAGCCGGGAGGCGGACTTCCCGAGATTCTCACGGAGGGGGGCCCTGCGCATCGTTGGACGCGGTTTGTCGTGCTGCACGTTCCTGCGCTGGGCGCTGGGACGTGCAACCATCATTCATGCAACCATTAGTGCGGTGAGGCGAGGACGGATACTGGTGGGAGGCCTGCTCAGCTGTGCCGTGGGGCTGGCTGCGTGCAACTCAGACGACGTCGGGCTAGGGGCGGATTCCACCGGGACCGGTACCAACGGGTCCACCGCGGACGTGTCCCGGGATGACGGCGTGGACGATTCGCCGGATCCCGACGATGCATCGGACCCGGACGATGGGCGGACCCTGGACGGGGGTACGGGTGAATGTGGCGGCTGTGTCGACGGCTCCGGGAGTTGCCTGCCGGGTGATGCCGACGAGGCCTGCGGTGCTCTAGGGGGGGGCTGTACGGTCTGCGAGGGGGCGCGTGTCTGCGCAGAGGGCGAGTGCTTAGCCCCACCCGCGTGTGACGCCGACGGCTGTGACGGCTGTTGCCTAGGCGATATGTGCGTCGAGTCGCCCAACGATGACGCCTGTGGGGCTGGTGGCTTGCAGTGCACCCAGTGCCCCTCGGGTAGCGTTTGCGACGAAGGTGCGTGCGCGCTGCCCTGCGAGACGACTTGCGATGGATGTTGCGCTGACTCCGGAAAGTGCATTGGCGCGGAGGAGCAGTCCGCCGACGGGTGCGGACTCGGAGCCTCCCTGTGTGTGCTGTGTGACGTGGGGCTGGATTGCGTCGGTGGCGTGTGCATTTCGGCGACCTGCGCCAATACCTGCGCGGGGTGCTGCGATGGCGATGCGTGTTTGGCCGGCGACGCAGATCTGCAGTGTGGGATCGATGGCGGCGGTTGCATCGAGTGCGGCGCAGGCACCACCTGTGAACCGGAAGGTTGCGTCGCGGACCCGATGGCCCTGTGGGACCTCACGTTGCTCGACGGCGAGGTCAACCCGGCCGACCCGATGGGGGACGCATGGGACCTCTTCCAGGGGCTGCCCGATCCCTACGTGACGATCAACATCATCGGCGCGCCGGTTGAGTCAGAGTTTGTCGACAATACGGTGTTCCCGGTTTGGGACGAGGTCGTGGCCCAAGACGTGACCACCGTGCAGTTGACGGCCGAACTCACGTTCACCGTTTGGGACTCGGATTTTGGCCTCGACTCGGCGATGGCGGCGTGTACCGCCTCGATTCCCGCCGAAGCGCTGGGGTCGTTTTACGAGCTGGACTGTGTCGTCGACGGCTTCGAGGCGTGGTCGTTGTCCTTTGCGATCACGCCAAGTCCGTGACGAAATGCTTTGCCCGCGATCGTAGCTGTCCGGGTATGATCGAGGGGCGTGGTCGACCGGGGTCCCGACAGCGAGTCGAGTCGTAAGACCGCTGGGCATGGCCCAGGCTGTTTGCGCGTTGTCCGGGGCCCGCGCGTTGGGCTGGTGTATCGGATCGCGCAAGAGCGGATGCTCATCGGGCGGGGCGATGCGGCCGACGTGGCGGTCACCACCGAAGGTGTGTCGCGGCGCCACGCCGAACTCGTGCGAGATCCAACCGGTTCGGTGACGCTCGTCGACCTCGAGTCCCGCAACGGCACATACGTCAACGGGCGGCTCGTTACCAAGGTTGCGCTCCGTGATGGCGACAAGATTCGCATTGGGGCGTTCGAGTTCGATTTTCGCTACGAGCGCGTCGACAACCGAGCAACGGTGGATCTCGCGGTTTCGACGAGCCCGGGCGCGGGGCGTGATGTCCCCGTCGCGGACCGTTTTGTGGCAACCATGTGCAACCTCGCCAAGGTGCACATGGCGGAGGGGCGTTTTCGTGACGCGCTTGCCACGTATGAGCGTGGGCGTCTTGGACTCGAGGCACGTACTGCGGTGGATCCTCGGCAACTGGTCGCGACTCTGCTCGGTATCGGCCGCTGTCAGCTTCGCCTCAAAGCGCCGCAGAAGGGACGGGCGCCGCTCCAGCGAGCGCTGGACCTACTTCGGGGCGTACGCGCGCCAGAGCGGGAGCTCGCGGACGTTCGATTCCTGTTGGCCGGAACGTTTGCGGCGACCGACGACGAGGCGGTGGCCCTGGCGTTGCTGGCGCAGGAGGTGTTGGATCCGGGTCGACTCGAAGATCGTGATCTGCTGCGCGACATCGAGCAGTTGCTGGCCAAGGCTGGGCGCGGAACGCCGTCATGAACACACCACGCTTGTATGGCGATCTGTCGTGGGTTTGGCCGTTGCTGAGCCCAGCGGAGGACTATCCCGAAGAAGCGGCGGTGATCAGGTCCCATTTTGTCCAAGCGGGTGTGCCCGATGGCGCACGGCTGCTGCATTTAGGGTGTGGCGGCGGTTCGTTGGACCACCATCTCAAGCAACACTTCAAGGTCACGGGCCTCGACTGCAGCGCCGCTATGTTGGCGCGCGCTGCGGAAGTGAATCCCGAGGTCGAGTACATCGTGGGCGATATGCGCGACGCCGCGCTGGGGCGCACCTTCGACGCGGTGCTGCTCCACGACGCGCAGAGCTACCTGACGAAGGCTGAGGAGTTTGCGGACGTCTACGCAACCGCCGCGCGCCATCTCAAGGCAGGCGGTGTGTTCGTGAGCGCCCCGGAGGCGTTGCGTGAACACTTCGTGCAGGATCGCGTGACCTCGTCGACGTCGCAGGCGCAGGGGGGCGCGCATGTGACGACGATCGAGTTGCATCACGATGCGGACCCGACTGACCACGTGTTTGAGACCACGTACATGTTCGTGATCCGACGCGAGGGGCATCAGCGGGTTGAAGTGGATGTGCACCAAAAGGGTCTGTGGGACCTCGACGAAATCGTCGCGCCCATGGCGGAGGCGGGATTTGTGGCGACGGTGTCGCGACCAGAAGTCTCGAGCGCGCCCCCACGCGTGCTGATTACCGCTGTGAAGCCGTAGTCCGAACGTCGTGCCACTAAACCCGGCGGTCTCGAAGGCCGAGGTTTGCTGGCCCGGGGACCCGTCGGGGAGGGAATGCGGGTGCGACAAGGGGCGTCGACGAGGCGCCGCCATGACGACTCTTTCGCTGATCACCCTCGTGCTTGCCTTTACGACCCCCCAGTTCGACGCGCCCGCGGGGCTCTCGCCGTTTGACGGGGATGCGCTGGCGGAGCCGAGCGCAGTCGCGCTGAAGTCCAAGGACGGGCAGTTGCGCATGGAAGGGGTCGCCAACGTCCTGGACACCCAACTCTCCCGTAGGGACCGAATTCGGCTGGGCAAGAAAGTGCTCTCGAAGCGGCGGGTCTCCATTAGCAGTGGCAACTTCCCAGGAGGAGCCGACGCGGTGATCGCGATCAACGTCGAGTTGCGGATGCGGGATCCCGATGCGCCGCAAAAATTCATCTCCGGCCTGTTCACTATGAAGAGCGGCGGAGAGCTCGGCGTGGTCATCGTTCCGTTGGCGACGCGTACTGAACGCGTGGACGTACTGTCCGTCGGGGATGTGGACGCGGACGGCGCAACCGACGTTGTCTTCACGCAGACCAACGGAGAGATCTCCGTGATGCACCTGATTACGTGGGAAGCATCGGTCGTCGCAGATCATGTCGTGCGTCCGGTTTCGCCACCTGACTGAGCATCGAGTCACCTTAGACCCGTGCAGAACCGACGTTCGGGTGCAGCACTCTTGGGCGTCGTGGGCGCGAACCTCCCTAACGGAACTCGCGACCACTCCGAACTGCGTGGGCGTACAGGGACTCGGACTCGTCCGGGCGCCGACCGCATCGCCGGAACACTGTACAGACGACGCAATCCGACGCCGTTGAACCGGACGCCCCCCGGAAGAAACACCGGAAAGCCTGGTCGCCCCGCCTAGCGGTGATCGCGGAACGCCGTCCGCCGTCCGTTCGCTGCACTCAAGGACCCCGTCGTGGTCGCTAGGTGGAGAGTTGTAGGCAATCTTCACCTTTGCGAAGATTTCTCTTGCCAGCAGACTTCGAAGTCCGTAGATCGAGCGCCTCGGCGGTGACCGGCACTCGCAAGGGCGTCAGACACCAAAGAGAGCGGAAACAAGTCGACCTTGGAAACCCAGGCCTGGGTGGTGGCGAAAGCCAAAACCCAATCAAGGCCAGGGAGTCGACGGCGCAAGGCCAACCGGGGAAACCCAGAAGGCAGCGCGAACAACCCCCGCGACGAAGGCGAAACTTTCGCTTGACACCGCAACCCCGGGTGGCGTAAACACCCGGTCCCGCAAGGCACTGAGCTTTGCACGCAGCGCTCCCTGAAAACTGGATAGTGGAACAAGAGATGACTGCTCGTTCTGTGTAAACAGAACAAGCGTGTGGGACTGCGAGGTAGTAATGCCTCGTAATCTCAAGTCGGTCAAAGAGCGAACCGAAAGGTTCAATCGCGACACGACCCAATACGAGTAGAGTCAAGTGATCTGGTGTCCGCACCGGATCCGTCCGATGCTTTTGTATCGGGCAGCTTGAACCAAGTTCAAACTGGAGAGTTTGATCCTGGCTCAGAGCGAACGTTTGCGGCGGGCCTAACACATGCAAGTCGAACGAGAAACTCACCTTCGGGAGAGTGGAAAGT
>JAESSZ010000566.1 GCA_016763875.1 Nannocystaceae bacterium | reverse complement strand
GGGGATTCTTGATTGGGTTTGCCGCGGGCGTGGGCGGCGTGGTCTACGACAAGTGGATCAAGAGCGACTTCAAGAAGGCGCTGACCGGCCTAGTGAGCCACGTGCAGGGGTCACGCTTTAACGGGTTGTACGGCAAGGGAATCAAGTTGCGAGCGCCCGACTCGACGGACCCGAAGATCTGCGACGGAGTGTGCTACTTCCTGAGCGTCAGTGACCCGTTCCTCCCCTGGTCGACGCTGATCTCCTTGCTCGCCGACGACATCCATACCTTCTCCTGGGACTTCGGTAGCGCGCTACCAGCCAGCGCAGTTACCCGTTTGTATAGGGCGGGTTTGCGCCCCAGCTCGATCGCAGAGATGCTTGAGCGCGACGAGACCCAGGTCCGAAGGCAGATCAAGAAAGGGCTCGCGAGTGCGGGGGCATTCAAGCTCGATCGAACGCTGCGGCTCACGCCCGCTGAGCCACAGTCGCCGGAGGAGATTTTGTGGAAACCTGGTGTATCGGTGAAGATCTCGATGACGCTCAGTGGAAACCACAAGGGGCGCGGACCACAGTTCATCTGGCTGCAGTGGGTCGGCGACGACGACGAAGAGGAGATCCTCTTGCCCCCGGATGACCAACCGAATCCTTTCAACAGCTACGACGCTGACAAGTCGGCAGTAGTACTGCGGGGTCACAAGGTCTCGGGCTTCGGGGGAGGCAAGCTCGCACCTGATATCTATCGATTCACGGGGCATCTGTACCTGCGCGAAGCACCGCCCCTCGAGCCCGTCGAGGACCTCGCTGGCATCGACGTGCGCCATGCTAGATTCGAGATCATGGTGCCCATGCCGCACATCGACGAGGGTGAGCTACTAGACGACGGCCGCCCGAAAACGATGTTGATACAGGAGTTGGCGCTTCCGGTGGAGATCTAATGCAGCGCACGCTGGCATGCCTGATTCTCAATCGCTGGCGGGCCAGCCACACCTCGGCCATGCCGCCTTCACCGACCTTTTCGATCAACTCATAGTCACCGAGACGGGTTCGCGCGGGCTTGGGGGTCGCGGTCCGCATTACTCGCGGATTATGCGCTGGGTGGGGCTCGTTTGCCATCCTCGGCGGACTTGTCGACCGCCGCCGCGCCCTGTTGCACAAGATTGTGTTGCCGACGCTCCGCGTATTTTGGCGGGGCGCGCTGATGGCCAACACGATCACTATCGGCGATGCCCGCTACCTGCTCGCCGCGGGACGCGACGTGCTGCCGCTGCCGTCGGACTGGGAAATGGCGGGCGGCTGGGCGCAGCGTTTGTTGGCTTCGGACCCGCACCAGATTCTCGCGTACCTCGAACAAGAGATGCTGCTGCCGCTGGGTCCCGAGCCCGTCGACTTACAGCGCGTGGTCACCGAGTTGCTGTTTCACGGCGTACTCACGATCGTCGTCGACGAAGCGCCCGCGCGCCCACTGGACGCGCCCGAGATCCGCAATCTCATCGACCCGCTTATTGACCCGCTGATAGACCCGCTAGTCCCCACGGGACCACGCGAGCCGCGAACGCCGGTCGCCCCGGACAGCTGGGTCTCCTTCGAGGTCGTCGATCAGCAAGGCGATCCCATCGGAGGCGATTTCCGCTGCGTGGTGGACGGGCGAACGGAAGTTGGTCTGCTGGAGGACGGCACGCAACGCTACGATCCCATTGCGCAGGGCAGCGCAGCGCAGCTGTATATCGATGGATTGGTCGTGCCTGGGAGAGTCGATCTTGACCCCGCGAACGACCCCGCGGAAGACCCCGCGCTACCGGGTGTCGACGGCCCAGGCGGCGAGCAGCCCGTCGGCCCCACGACGCCTCCGTCGCCGTCCCCGTTGCCTCCCAAGCAGGACCCGAGTCCCGCGTTACCGTCGGACGTCGATGCTCTGATCCCGCTGCTGCAAGCGGAAGACATCCACTTTGGGAACGAGCGCGTGATCTTCTTGCCCGAGCCCCCCGACGCCGACACAGATCCCGACGCCGACCGCGTCACGGGATTGACTTTGACCCGCGCAGTGCTTGAGTACGCACGTCTCAACCCCACCAAGCAAGTGCTGTTCGTCGGGCACGCAGACGCTCTCGGCTCGAGCAGCACCAACCTCACCGTCAGTCGCGACAGAGCCGAAAACGTGATGATGTTCGTTTCCGGCGATCGCAGCGGGTGGGCGTCGCACTGCATCGGGCATTTTGCGCCCGACGACGTCCAGCACCTGCTGGTCTGGGCGGGGGCAATCTGGGGTTGGTCCACCGACCCGGGCGAGGTCGACAACGTGTTGGGCTCGGCCACACAGATCGCCCTGGACCAGTTCCGTGTCGAGTACAATGAGGAGTTCTCGAAGGAAAATCCGGAGACCGGGCCTGTCACCGAGGACGACTTCTTGGCGTTTTTCGACGTCATGCAGGCCGCGCTGGCTGACATGCTGACCACGGGGATGCCGGCTGTGTCCGAGCTGCACGCTGGCCTCAAGCTCCTCGATGGTGGCGTTGTCGCCTGCGGCGAGGCGTGGGTGCACGAGCCCGTCGTGATGGCCGACTATCCGCAGTCGAGCTTCCGTCGCATCGACGTGTTGTTCCTCGACGCGCACGAGGTCGATCTCGCCCGTGTCGAGTCGACGCCGCCCTTACGCGAAATCTACGGAAACCCGCGCTCGGTCGCGCGCCCCGTGGGGGTGTGGCACCTCGACGATGGCGCGATCGACACGTTTGCCTACCGCCGCGAGGGCGACTTCATCCACCTGGAATTCTCGGCAAAGCCGGGCGTTGCCACGCCGCTGCGCGTCCGCCTCTACGAGTACACATCGGCACGCGGCCCCGACGAACGAATGTCTGCCATTCAGATTGACGCGATGACTCTGGGAGACGAGCCTGGCTTGCGAAAAAGCGGCACCTTCCATGAGGTTGCAGAAGGTGAGTCGATCGTGGCCATCGCGGCGCTGTACGGTTCTTCTAGAGAAGCGATTCTCGCCCACCCGACCAATGCATTGGCCGCTGAGGCCTTGAGTACGCTCTTCGTGCCGCAGGTAGACGCCACCGACCCAGTCGCTCTCGGCCCGTTGCTCGACGCCGCCCCCATTGACAGCGAGGACGATCGGCCGCGTTTTGCGGCGAGATGGCCGATCCGTGACAGTGGCTATGATCTGCTCCATCCCGATCAGTGGCTCCCCGAGACGGACCTCGGCGATGGCCAGGGGCTGTTCGGGGAGGAGGACGACGAATTTGACCTTTAATCGCACTGATGATCGTAT
>JAESSZ010000565.1 GCA_016763875.1 Nannocystaceae bacterium | reverse complement strand
GAGGGGTTCGTTGCCGACGGCGGGGTCCATACCCACCCCGAAGGCCACTACGTGATGGTGCTCGCCCGCGCTCAGACACTGACGCTATTGCGCAGCTTGTCGGGTGGCGAGCGACTCTACGTCACCAAGGTAGGTGGCGTGCTGCTCTTCGCGGCGTCGATTCGCCCGCTACTGGCCCACCCTCGCGTGACTCGGACTTTGGACCCCGCAGTTGCCGACGAGATACTACTGAGTGGGCACAGTGTGTTTGGTGCACAAAGCGCCGTCGCGGGAATTGAAGAAGTCCTTCCCGGACATGCCGCGCAGGTTTCCGACGACGGGGCCCTACGGCAGCGGTGGCATTGGCCCGATGCGCTGCGCTCGCCCCGAGGCAAGCCCGACGTGCTCGCTCGCGAGTTTCGCGACGCGTTGTGCGTGGCGGTCGAGCGCGCGATCGGGAACAAACGGCCGGTCGCGATCGCGCTGTCCGGTGGCATCGATTCGTCCGCGATCGCGGCTGCGGCAGTCGAGGTTGTCGGCCCCGATGCGATCCATGCTTTCACCTACGAGTTCGACGATCCGACGCACGCACCGCCGGAAACCGCCTATGCCACGAAGGTGGCCAAGAAGCTGGGCATTCGGCGCCACGATGTCTTCAAGGTGGGCTTCGAAGAGTTCCTCGCGGCAATGCCCGAACACGTCTGGCGCTCCGAGAGTGCGGTGCACTGGCCCAAAGCGTTCTTGTTGCCTGTTGCCCGGAAAGTCGCCTCGTGGGGGTATGACCGCTATCTGACCGGTTTCGGTATCGGCAGTCACATGGGCTATTTGCGGGAGTTTGCGGCCGCGCTCCCGTGGATTCCGTTTCCGAGCCGTACCCTCAAGTACTGGCGTCGCGTTCGCTTCGACGCCTGGGACTGGCTGTCTCACTTGGCGAAACTTCATCCTGGTCTGGAGCCGCCGCATCCGCGTCTGTACGACTTTCTGCTGCAGATCCTCGAGCGTCGCGGTGTCATCGGCGACCATCGCGAGTTTTACCCGCAAGCGATGTGGCCGCTTCTTGACCGGCGTCGTGGCGGCAGCGCCTCGCTCCCAGATTTCAGTGACGACGCGCCTCTCGACACCGCGCTGCAACGGCACGCGTTTGCACACCTGATCAGCTGCATCGACGTGACACGGTCCGAGAAGGCGTCGCGAGAAGTCGGCGTGTATCGAATCGCTCCCGCTCATTTCGCCGGGTGCATCCCGTACGCGTACTTTCCGACCGAGCCCGCGCCTTTTGTCTGGAGTCGCGCCCGTCACCTTCGCCCCGGCAAGCACCTGCTGCGCCTCGCGTACCGCGGCATTCTTCCCGATGAGATCTTGTTTCGAAAAAAGTCCTGGGATGACGCGGTCACATCCCGTGCCTGGCGGAAGCGCGGACGCGTGTCCATGTTGCGCGCACTTCCACGCTTTCCGGCCGATCTTGACGCGTTAGGACCCGCGCATCCCTCGGCGGTCGAAACATGGGAGTCAGACTCAATCCTGGCGAACTGTCTTTCGTTTTGGTTCTGGCACGAGTTGTTTGTCCGGCGCCCTCCTCGAACCACACCTCCGAGTTGGAACGAGCTTTGGGGCCACCCGGACACGTAACTCGGGAACTGGCCACCCTGGCCGGTCACCGGTCGGGCATACGGTCGACGTGGTCGATCACGGCGTGAAGGATCGCCAACAATGCCCCATACAAATCCCGCATGCCTGCGGTGCCCATCGACAGGTCACCGGCGAGAAACGCTCGAAGGACTTTCCACGGCTCGTCGGACTCGGCCGGAAGCACAGCCCGAATCTCGTTGATGATCTCGTCCGACGTCGGACTGGTGCCCAGATCGTTGCCAGCAGCGAGCAGAGCACCCTCCATCAGGAAGACAATCCGGCGCGCCGCCCGACGAATCCCCAGTACGCTGCCCTGTTCGACTTTTCCGTCGATGTAGTTGGCGACCAACTCGCGAAAAATACCACGCAATCCGTGCTCGACTCGGAGTCGGAGGTCTTCGATCTCGACCTTGAGACCTGAGAGCACATCCTCCCCCGCGAGGAGCTCGCGGTGTCGAATGAGCTCCAGAGAAAACGCAGGAAAGGCATCGGCGCCGCGGAGCAGGTTGTCTGTCGTATCGAGTCGGACGCGGATTCCCTCTTGCTGCGCGGCGGAGATGACGGGTGCGACCTTGTCCAAAAGTACGCGATCAATGCGGTCGACCACGAGGAGCACACGTGCCTGTCCCTTGCCTTTGCCGCGCGCGAGGTCGGAGCCGAAACGATAGGCAGCGGCGAATCGTGATCCCGCGACTTCGCGTATCTGCTCCACGAACGCGGCCAACGTTTCAGCCTTGCCAGTCACGTCTCCACGATAGACCGCGCGGCCGACACCTGTCACGAGGTTGACGAGGGGAGAGACGAGGGCCTGTCTACGGCGAGGCCTCTGCGTCGCCAACGGTCAGCAATGCGCCCGTCCCCGCGAGATATTCCGCCAGGAACCAGCTCGCGGGTCGTGCCACCACCGACAGGCGCACGTCGTCGATTGCGCCCGGAAAGAATCGATTCGTAGCGTAGGGGGTCGAGCCGATCGTGAGCGGGACGTCGTCGTCGCTGGCCGGTTCACCCAGCCCGGCCGCTAGCAGCGTGGTTTGTAGCGGGGTGCCATCGACCGTGATTGTGGCCATGTCGGCGTCACTTTCGTGCGCGGCGGCGATGTGGTGCCACGCGCCGATCTCGATCGGCGCATCCACGGTTCTTACCGCGAACTCGCCCATTGCCCGCCCTCGGTCGAACGAGATCTCGACGGACAAGTCGGTGGACTGAACGACGCTGAGCGAGAAGCCCAACGTGGCATCCAGGGCGTCGGCCTTGTCGACGATGCGCTTGGTGGCGGGGGTCGCGAGACCGTCGAATCGGGCCCAGAGACTGATGGAGACGGCAGTCGCTGTTGACGCAGCCAGCGTCGAAGCGGACGCCTGCGTCGTGTCATCGACGCCATCGAAGAAGACCGCGTCGCCCAACGGCCCACCAACGGCGCCGAGTTGGGGGGTGAGTAGCTCATGCCTCGTCGAGACGGAGTTGCCCCCGCCCGCCAGGTGCCACACGCCTGCGAAGTCGAGATCCCAAACGGCGGTTGAGTTCAAGGGGTCGGGATCGTCGCGATTTCCGTAGTAGACGTGAATAGGCGCGGCGTCGGGGCCGACGGCCGGGAATCGGACCCAAGCGATCAACGCGCCACCACGCATCGATGTCTCGATCTCGTGGGGGATGACCGTGCACCGGTCGCCGACGAAGACCACCTCGCTCGCGCTTCCCACGACGATGTCTTCGCCGAGCCGTACGGGCACAGGGAAGTTGCTCACGGTTTCGCGGAGTGCAGGGGCGTCAGCCGTTAGTGCGCGACGAGACGGCCAAGCGGTGTCCCACCATTGCTCGCAAGGCGGGGGAAGGGTGGACTCCGTTGATTCGCTTTCGGTGGAGTCATCGACTGCGAATGTGGTGGCGTCGCCGTCGCTCGTCGTATCTCGTCGAGGTCCTTCGTCCTCGCCGCTGGCCGCGACGTCAGTTGTCGTTCCCACGACCGGTGGTGTGCAGGTGCCAGCGAGGTCGTCGGTAGCGAACTCTCCGTAGCGGACACCGGACGGGCAATCGTCGTCAGGAAACCCACAGAATCCTCCTTCGGCGCAGACTCCGTTGTCGCACTGCGCGTCGGCCTGACACTGGAATGTGGCTGGGGTTCGACAGCTCGCGAGGTGGAGAGCCCCAGCAGCGAACGCCAACGCCGTCACGATCCAAAATCGCGGCACTCCCGGAATCATACCGTTGCTCTGTTTCCGAGCGCGGGAAGTTTTTTGCTCGTCGGTTCGGTCAGCGCCGGACCTGGGTCGGCGTACGTGCTGGTGGGATACCGGAACCGGTCGAGCGCGCGCGCCACTTACGGGGCGCTGGTGGACCTTCGTCGGCGCCAGTACTGCCGGAACCAAGCAAGGACTCGTTCGCTGCGGAACAAAGCGACGAAGGCCACCAGTGACAGCGGGTAGGCGAACACCAGTGTCATCAACACCGCGATTCCGAGGTGTAGTGACCATATAGCGAGCGTCCACAGCGCTGCGAGCCGCCTTCCCAGCAGCGCGATCGGAGCGCCGAGTTCAATGGCCAGGGTGGCCACAGCCACGGGGGCGAATGCCCAGGGGTGGGGCAGCAGCGCACTTGCCAGCGGTGATGGGGTTAGACCGAAACGTGACTTCCGCAGGCCGTCGAATGCCACCTGCAACCGAACGACGTCACCACCGAGCCAGGCGACACCGCCAAAGTGGAGCTTGGCCCAACCGGCCAGGACGTAGGTCACCGCGGTGGTGACCGCGATAAGTCGGAGCGGCCATCCGTAGCGCGGTGACCAGCCCGACGAGACCGAGTGCCGCGATGCGTCGAGTGAGAGCGCATCTGCGGCGGGCGCAAACGCCAAGATCAGCACGTGTAACACCGCAAGGTTGTCGCCGTGCGAGACGTGGCCCCAGCTGTTGCGATAGCTCGTGAGCCACAGGAACGCGAGCGCGAACAGTGGCCCCGTGAATCGGTAGCGGTACCCCAGTGTGAACGCGAAGCACAGCACTCCGGCGACCAGCACGATCGCCGTGACGAGCGCGGGGGCGAGCGGGGCGTTGAGGATCGCTGCGACACCCACTGGGTCGAACCGCTCTGGCGGGAGGCCCCCAACGG
>JAESSZ010000564.1 GCA_016763875.1 Nannocystaceae bacterium | reverse complement strand
GTTGATCGTTTTGCCGATCAAACGCTTGATTTAAATTCTGACTATAAAGCGACTCTGCAATTGATTGATCGGTCCTGCCAGCCTTCGCACCCGTCGACGGACGACCCAAATAGGGCAGCCCCATCGCGACCATCGAACCGCCAGTTTCGATTTTCATCGTAGAACTCTCTGAGGCACGTCTCATAGTTCAGCCTCACCTGCACTACGGATGTACCGGTAAACGGGTCATCCAACAGATCAACGCCGCGATGAAGCTCGAGCCGGATTGAACCGTGAAGCAAATCGTCGGAACAAGCGTCGCCTGCTGCTTCCAACTCATCGTCGAGCAAAAAAAACGGCCCACGCCCACACCCGGATCCAGCGAATACGACAGCGAGCGTTGCAACGGCAAGCCTAGAACTGATCACGTAACCCCGAGGACCACCGCTGTAGATCCCCAAGCGTGGACTCCAGCATTTCGGGCGAGGCGGCAAGCTGGGCCAAGCGAGCCTCCAGGGCTTTGCGAGCGGTTCGAAGCCTTGTCTTCGCCGTGCCGACGGGAACGTCGAGGACACGCGCGAGTTCCTTGGCCGTCAGGCCTTCCCAGTACGACAGTTCGATAGCGATTTGGTGGTCAAGAGGGATCGTACGCAGCGCCTCGAGGAGCAGGCGCTCTTCGTCGCGCTTGGCCAAGATACCGGTTGGTGTGACGCCGAGATCCGCGACGGACATGCTTCCGAGTTCGACCACGAGACCCTCTCGCCGGGTGGCTCTGTAGTGCTCGCGCAGGACATTGCGGGCGACCGCGAAGACGTAGCTACGAAACGTCCCGTCCTCGGTGAGTTTCTCCTTGGAAGCGGCGCAGCGAGCGAACGTGCTCTGCACCAGGTCGTCAACCTCACCGCTGACACGCCCACGAAAGAATCGATAGACCGCTCGGTAGTGGGTCTCGAATAGCGAGTTGCCCGCAGACAGGTCACCTCCACGCCACGCCTCCAGCTGGCTGCCTTCGGTCGCCATGCCCCGAGAGTACCAAGAGCTGCGACCTCGGAAAGTAGCGTTGAAACTGCCGACTCGGCGTTGAGCACGCTCGTGTCGGTAGCGTGCGCGACATTTTTTTGGGTCAGAGGCAATCCATTTGGGGGCTGGTGTCATCCCCTGAGCATCCATGTCGATTCTAAACTGGCTCCCCTGGTACACGGTTCCTCTTGCCCTGCTGGGGTTCGCCCTGCCCGCGTTTCTCCTGTTCAAGCAACTCAGCAACGCCAGTGAGCGTTCTCGGCTGCTCAAGGTTGGCGTTGCGGCGCAAGCAGAGATCGTGCGTCTGTGGGAGACCGGGGTGCAAATCAACAACCAGCCCCAGGTTGGCTTCGAGTTGCGTGTGACGCCTCCGTCTGGCCCGCCCTACGTCACCCAAACCACCATGGTGATATCGACGCTGCAGATTCCTCGCGTGCAACCGGGGGCTCGGGTCGACGTCCGCCTCGATCCGCAGCAGCCGACCAAGGTGGCAATCATTCTGTAAGTGTGCGACCCGCATATTCACCGGATGGTGCAATATCATCGGACCGAACGCGGGGGTCTGACATGCTGAAAGGGAACGCGGCCACCGATCCGGCCAGCCACCACATGGACGTGGACTGGGTAGAGGAAGAGCGAACGAAGCGGTCGGTGAGCGAGCGGCTGTTTGGTGCGGGACAACAAAAACTGCGCCTCGGCCGTTTCATCGTACTCGGCGCATTGGGCTATGGCGCGATGGGGCGGGTCTGCCTGGTCCACGATCCCAAGCTTGATCGGCGAGTCGCACTAAAGTTGATCACTGCGAAGGCCGGGGAAGGCGCCAGTGATGCCGAGCAACGCAGCGCACGGCTAGTTCGCGAAGCCCGAGCCATTGCGAAACTGAGTCACCCCAACGTGGTGACCGTGTTCGAGACCGGGACTGTGGCGACGCTCGAAGGCGAAGAGGTCTTCATCGCCATGGAATTTATCGACGGGTGCACCCTGCTGAAGTGGCAGGACCATCACAAACGGACCTGGCGCGAAATCGTGGATGTCTATTCTCAGGCGGGCCAGGGGTTGGCGGCGGCGCACCGGGCCGAGATTGTTCACCGAGATTTCAAACCCGAGAATGTCCTGTGCGGCGCCGACGGCCGAGCTCGCGTCGTCGACTTTGGGTTGGCTGGAGGCGCATCGACTCCCCCAGAGCACCTTCCGACGACCTCGGAGGAGGACGATGTTGCCGTGCAAACGAGGAGCGGCGTGTTGTTGGGCACGCCCGCGTACATGGCCCCTGAGTGTTTTCGAGGCGACGCCGCAAGCGCGAGCAGCGATCAGTTCAGCTTTTGCGCGGCCTTGTACGAAGCACTGTATGGCGTTCGCCCGTTCGAGGCGGCAAACGTTTCCGAAATGCTAGCCGCCGTCCTCCGGGCGAAACCGCGAGTGCCTGACCACGCCGAGGTCCCAGGATGGCTGTCTCAAGCCGTGATCAAGGGCCTGTCTGACACGCCGAGTGAGCGGTGGTCGTCCATGACCGAGTTGCTCCGCGAACTGCGTCGAGATCCGCAGCGTTCGCGTCGGCGGGCGGCGGTGCTCGGCGGAGGTGCACTGGCGGCGGCATGCCTAGGCGCTCTCGTTGCGACAGAGACTTCGCGACCATGCGCACCACCGGACGACCGATTGGCGGGCGTTTGGGACAGCAACGTTACGGCTCGAATTGAGGCCGCGTTCGTGACCACGCAGCTCGGGTTTGTAGACGAGACATGGATCCTGGTTGACGCCGCCCTCGACGACTACGCACAACAGTGGCGCAAGAACGCGGTCGCCGTGTGTCGAGCGGCAAAATCCGAGCCCGCCGAGGTCGCGTTACTGCGGGCCCGGTGTATTGGCCGCCGCCTTACCGACCTGAGGCAGCTGACGAGCATGCTCGCCACCGCGGACGCACAGACGGTTGAGAGAGCCAGCGAGGCAATCTATGCACTCGCGGACTCTGCCGACTGTCTCGACCTGGGCACATTGCAGGAGCACCTGGCGGCGCCGCCAGAAGAGATAGCAACCGCGGTTGAAGATGTGCGGAAGGCAATCGCGGCCAGCAAGGTATTGGGCCAATTGGGCCAGTACGACGAGGCACAGCAGCAAGCCCACGCCAACCTGCAACGCGCCAATGAGACGGCGTACCTACCGGTGATGGCCGAAGCGCAGGCCGAACTGGGGCACCTGCAGGGCATGGCAGGCGACGAAAAATCGGCGAACGCCACGTTGGCCGCCGCCTACTGGCTGGCAAGGCGTTGCGGGCACGAAGACGTCCAAATCGATGTGGCGACCGGACTCGCGGGGTTGCTTGGCGCGCAGGGACACCTCGAAGATTCGCAGCGGTGGGCACAAGGCGCCGCCGCGGATCTCGAGCGAACCGGCGGAGCGCCCCGAAAACAAGCACGACTCGACGCCAATCTCGGAGATGCCTTGAGCATCGCGGGCCAAACCGACGAAGCGCTGGAGCACCTTCTTTCAGCGCTGGCATTTGCAAACGACACTCCCGGCCGCGAGCGGGACCTGGCCGTGTTCAGCAATAAGATGGGCGCCGCGCTGCAACGGGTCAGGCGATACGACGCAGCCCGACAACATTACGAGCGCGCGCTGAAGCTCGATCGAAAACGCCTGGGCTCATCTCACCCCCAACTCGGCGACGTGGTCCACAATCTGGCTCGGCTCTCGCTCGAAAGCGGTGACAACGAGCAGGCCCGCATCTACCTACAGGAGGCCCTTGCGCTGTGGACCACGTCGTCACGCCAGGAGAGCACACGGGTTGCGGCGGCTCGGATCACGTTGGGCGTCTTGCACACAGAGCTCGGCGAGTACCAGCTTGCGCGAGCACAGTTCTTGTTGGCCCTACCCGTGTTCGAAGCGGGAATAGGCGAAAACAACCTCGCGGTTGGCACCACCTTGTACAATCTGGCGTACCTCGACCACCTCGCTGGCGACCTCGATCACGCCACCCAGCGTTACGCACGTGCGGTCACGATGCTGGAGGCAGCATTGGGACCCGACAACCCAGCGATCGCGGGTCTGCTCGCCTACTTCGCGGATGCTCTGCTGCAATCCGGCCGAGAAAATCAAGCTTCTGCACTCGTGCTCAGGACGGTCGCGATGTGCTCGAAAGACGCCGCCAACCCCATCGACTGCGCTCAGTCTCAGTTCGCCGCCGCGATGCTTGCATGGGCACAAGGCGACCAACAGCAGGCAAGAGAAGGAATCGCCGAAGTCCTGGACGCACTGTCCACGCTGGGCAATCTCGCGGAACAAGAACGCGTGCGAACGTGGGCAAAGGCGAACCTTGGCACCGACGAGATTCCTCCCGCGGACTGAGACTTCGAGTCATGGGTGTGTGTACCAGCGCAAGGATTGCGCCCCGGTGAGCCACCCCCAGCCCGTCACTCCCCGGCGACGAGCCGCACGTCGACTTCGGCGCACGGATCAAACGGTGAGCCTTTGACGTCGGCAATGCACTTGACCCGGAGCTTCACGCCGGACTTGCCGACCGCAGCGTTGGGATCTTCGATGCCCGCTTTGTCGAGATACTTCGCCAACTCAACGTCCATGACCATCCACGTTTGCGTGATCTGCTGGCCTTCTTTGAGGTCGCAGGGCATCTTGAGGCACTCGTCGGAGTACGAGGTGTTGGGATCGGGGTCAGCGTCAGATGCCACCAAGTCCACGGTGCCGTCCTCCCCCTCGTCGGTGTCCAACCAAATCTCGTACTTGGTCGCCAACAAGGTGCAGTCCTTTTTGACGTCGATGACCATCGTGCCTTTGAGCACCGAATCCGTCACGGGGAAGGTCGCGTTTTCCGCCGACTGCCGCTCAATCACGGTGATCGAGACGTCCGCCATACCCTTGCCGCCGAAGAAGCCCTTGGCCTTGTCAAAGAAACCCATCTAGAGCAAGACGGACGGACTCCGCTGAGGTTGCACCCGCGGACCCCCGTTGCGAAGTGTTCCGACATCGGCGGGGCTTGCTACCATCGCCCCATGCGAGGGACCTCCCAGAACGCGGCCCAGGTCCTCCGCAACTCACTCATACGCGACGGCCCAACGCCTGCGACCTTCCGGGCAGCCCTGGCTCGGATCCCCTCGACGGACCGCGATGCTTGGCTCGACGTGCTGTGGGACATCGACGAGTTACCCGAGGACGACCCCCTCCTCCCGCGCGGATGCGTG
>JAESSZ010000563.1 GCA_016763875.1 Nannocystaceae bacterium | reverse complement strand
GGCGGCCGTGCGCGCGCTCGATCTCGCGGCGAAAAACCGGCGTGTGACGCTGGACCGATTCGAGACCGAACTGTACGGCGCCGTTGTGCGGCGACTCGCGGATCGAGGCCACGTTATCCCCGCGGGCCTAGACGAGCTGTTGGGGCTCGAGCCGTCGCCAGCTTGGCTGGACGCCGTGTGGCCCGAGCCGACGAGCAAAAAAGCTATTGCGGCCAGCAGGGAATCCCGAACGGACCCAGATCCCACTGCTTGACGATCGTGGAGAACTGCAGCTCGTTGGCGTTGTTACAGATCTGCTCCGCCAGCGCTGCACCTTGGTCGTTTTCGTCGACGTACTCGACATGGAAAACGGCTTTGCCAGCGGCGATGAACGGCGCTTGCAGCAGCGCGCACTCCTCGAACTGCATGCACTCCTCATTGAGCGCCCAGTCGAAGTCGCCGGCGAGTGCCTCGAGCTGGTCGAGATCATTCTTGAGACCCACGGAAAGCCCTCGGCTGTGCGCCTCCTGAGCGAGCCAGCGGTTGTAGTCCAGTTGGTCCTCGCCCGTCAGGCCCACGCCGTTAGGATTGGCGTAGCCATCGACGTTGTCCGGCTCAACGGCGTCGCAACCTTTTTCCACCGCCAAGTCGAGACGTGCCGCCATGATCTCTCGGACCTCGGGCGAGCGGTGGTCGGGCCAGCGCTCACCGGGCCAGTTGTCGAGTGGGTCGCCCAGCGCCGTGTCGGGAAACTGGTCGGCGTCCGTTCGCCACTCCTCGTATGAGCCTGCGCTGAAGTAGCAGATCACGATACGGCCGTCGGTATGCAGTTGCTGGATAAGGTCGATGCCGACGTCGAACAGATCGATGTCGTAAACGTCGACGTTGAGGCTGGTATCGATCGCGCCCGTGAGCTGCCACTGCCAGGTCACGCCAGGTTGGGGCGCCCACAACCCGGTGCCGGGCGGACGCTCGCCGGTCGAATCGCCGTCCAGCCCCTCGTCCTCACCGTCGCTGCCCTCTGAACCGTCATCGGCCCCCTCGCCAGTGGTCGCGGGCCCCGAGCTGGCTCCAGGATCGCTGGTGTCTAACTCGTCGTCCGTGCCGTTCGAGGTACCGCCATCGTCCCCGGACATGCCGCCAATCGTCACCGAGTTGTCCGCGTCGTCTTGCCCTTCGACCGTAGAACAGCCGGGCACCACCAGTCCCGACGCAAGAGCGAGCGCAGCACGGTAAGTCATGGCTCCGACAATGCCACGGTGGGACCCGGTTTGGGGAGAATTGCGGCCGAGAACTATGTTTCGGCGCAATCGCGGCGGTTTTGACCAGAAGCGAAATCGAATGCGATGTCTGGACGTTGAAGTCGTTGTGCGAGCGCGCGGGCAGTCGCTAGGTTGGACGAGCGCGGTGCTGCCGTTGGCCCTGTGCGTGCCGATGGCCACACTGCATGCAGCGCCGACGCCACCCGCGCATGCTCCGGAACAGGCTGGGCTTTGGCCTGGCCAGGACAAGGTCAGCATCGAGGCGTTGTACGCAGAGTTGGGCCAGGTCGCGGACGAGATCGCGACGAGTCCCGCGGTGCGTGCTGACTACGAAGCACTTCTCACCGAGTACGGGCTCACCGACACGGCCGAACTCTATCGCGACTACGTTCGCGTCAAGGTTGCTTTCGAAGCCACGCGAGACGGCGGCTGGTGGCATCTCAGCTGGAAGATCACCAACGAGAAACCCAACTCGGAGGAGATCTGGAAGCAGTGGAAACAGACGCCAACAACCGACGCGACCGCGCCGCGGCCAAGTGCCCTCGCCGAGTGTGACGAGCTGTCGGCACTGTTCGCCTTCTCCGCGCGTCGCATGGGGGTGCGCGGCATTGGTTTGTACTGGCCGACCTGGAACCATGTCGTGGCAGTTTGGACCGTGCAATCTGCCGACGGGACGTCCGTCCGTATTGTTGTGCCGACGTCGCAGATCTTCCTGAGCGACTCAGACAGTCTAGGAACGCGGGGGTTTAACCCCTGGAGCCAGAAGACGATCTACGAATACCGGCGTCGTGACGTGAAGAAGACCCACCGGATTGACGCGAAACTCGCGCGATTTTTCGTGCAGCAGGCGGCACGACATGGCGCAAAGTCTCAAGCGATTTTGCAGGATGAGCGAAATCAACGCGATGCACGACTCATGGCGGCGTTGGAGAGCCCCGCAGACAGGTAGACCCCGATGCAGACCTTCGATTGGAACAAAGCTATCGCTCAGGCGTCTTGGATGGGGATGTCGCGCAGATCTCGGACCGCAACGATCGCCGCAAGTCTCGCCACGCTCGGTTTCGTCGCAGGTTCCGCCTTCGCGCGTAGTCCGGTGCCCGAGCAAATCCAAACGGTCGTGAACGACGACGGGTTCGGCAATCCGCATGGTCTTGGCAATCGTTTCGGCAATAGTTTTGGCGAAGACCTGAGTTTTGGTGCCCAGAGCGGGCCGTTCACGATGTCGGACGCGCCACTTGGAGAGCCGGGCGCCCCTGCGTCCTCCCGGCCCGGTCCAGTTCTTGCGGGCAGCGCCATCGCGAATTTCAGCGACGGTCTGTTGGTGGTCGACGCCGACAGCGGAATGCTGCTCCGGATCGATCGCGGCTCAGATACGGCCACCGCGCAGTTGGACATCGGCGTCGGTGTCTCGCAGTTGGTGGTGCATCCCGACGGCCGCCGTGCGTTCGTTGTCGATCGTCGCCACGACGAGATTGTGGTCGTCGATCTATCGTCGGGTCTGAGCCGCGTGGACGCGTATCGCACGCGCGCTGAGCCGTTTGGAGTCTCCTTGACCCCCGACGGGAGCACGTTGCTCGTCACCACAGTCGCCGACAGGAGCCTGAGCGCTCTGGATCTCGCCACGGGTCTCGAGTCGTGGACCCTGGAGATCGGGCCCGAGCCACGTGGGGTTGCCGTCTCGCCAGATGGTCGTGAAGCGTTGGTTGCGTTCCTGACCACGGGGGCCGTCGCGCGGGTCGTGCTTGGCGGCGCGACCCAACGTGCCTCGTATGTCTCGCTGGACGCAGGTACGAGTCGCTCGCCCGTGGACCGGGCGCGGTTTGTCGTCACAGCAGGTGCGAGCCGCTCGCCCGGCCCGGTGGATCGGGCGCTGTCCGACGAAGGGAGAAGCTTCGCGCGTAACGCTTTTGCAGTGGGTTACGTCGGCCACGGACTGGCCGTGGTGCCGCACCAGCTCTCCACGCCCCATCTCGCTGGCGAGGGACGCGTCGAGTCCAGCGGCTACGGCGGAGGCGACGGCTTCGTGGCCCCAATCTCCCATCGCCTCGCGTTTCTCGACACCCCGGACAAAGGCGAGGGGTCCTCGACCCGTGTCGCAATGGCGAGCTTGCTGCTGCATCAGCCGCGTGCGCTGGCGTATGACGCTCGTGTCGACACGCTCTACGTGGCGGGCTACGGCAGCGACAACGTGCTGGCGATCGCCAACGTCTCGCAGGCGAGCGCACGGGGGGCCTGGACTTCGGATGTTGCCGTGGCGGGCGAGGCGTGTGGGCCCTCTGGCGTGACCGTCGATGGCAGTACAGGCGATATCGCGGTCTGGTGCTCGCTCTCCCAGCGGGTGGTTTGGTTGGGCGGGGCTACGACTGACGCATCGCCTTCCCCAATCCGCCACACCGAGCAGCTCGCCAATAGTCACCTGTCGAGTGCTGCGCGTCGTGGCCGCGCGATGTTTCGCAGCGGCAACAACAACAAGATCTCCACGGGCGGTGCGATGGCCTGCTCGAGCTGCCACGCGGAAGTTCGTGCCGATGGCCTGTCGTGGCGTTTGCAGGGTAACAACCTGCAAACCCCTTTCTTGGCCGGTCGCCTCGAAGGGGCCCACCCATTCAAATGGGACGGCATGGATCCGACGCTTCATGACTCGCTGATCAACACCGTGCGGCGGCTGGGTGGTAGTGGCATCACCTCGACGGAGGCTGCGGATATCGCTGCGTTCCTCAAAACCGTCGATGCACCGCGCGTACCCACGGTCGACGACATCCACGCTGTGGCGCGTGGTCAGGCGCTTTTTTCCGGCGAGGTCACCGGTTGCGCGACCTGCCACAGCGGTCCGCTAATGACCGACCAACAGTCCTACGATTTGACCGCCGACCTCGGCAAAGTCGACACCCCGTCGCTGGTTGGCCTGGCCACGAGCGCGCCCTACTACCACGACGGCAGTGCGGCGACCCTCGATGCGCTGCTGCGCGGCAACGCCAACGTCCACGGCATGGGTCGGATCTCCAAACTCTCGGATGTCGAGATCCACGACCTGGTGCAGTATCTGAAGACGCTGTAAATACGCCGCCATGAAGTGCCCTGGCGCAATGCGGGTGGGAGTCGCCGCGGTGGGAGTCGCCGCGATACTGTTTGGCGGCGCGGCGTGCCGGACTCGGGTCACCAACCCATCCAGCGATGCACCCAGCACCGTGGCCGCTAGCGACGCCGCCGAGGTCGCACGGGCGCCCCAGACCAAGCGTGTGAAGCTGCCTCGAGCTGGCGCCGGCCATACCGCCAATATCGACATCGTGGCCGCCACCCCGGACGGCAAAGCTGCGGTCACGCGCGATCAGATGGGGTCTGTGCGGTTGTGGCCGACCCTGGACGGCAAGGTCGAGCCGGTTGTCATCCCCGAACGCGGCGCGCAGTGGTTGTCGGTGGCGCGGCAAGGACGGGGGCACACGGTTGCACTGGTCGACGCGGCCAACGGGGGCAAGGTGTTCGGGGTCTCTTCCGGTGGGGTCGTGAAACTCGTTGGCGAAACGCCGCCGTTCGATGGCTTGTTCGAGCTTCATGTTCTACCCGACGGCAAGCACCTGATTGCGTTGTTCAAGGACCACACGATCCGGGTCCTTGCTCTCAGCGGCAAGCAGCTAGCCACGTTCAACGAGCGGCGCTTTCGCCCCAACTCGCTGTGGGTTGCGGACGACGGTGCTTCGGTCGTTGCTGTGATCAAGGCGCAGTCGGGCCAGGCGGCAGAGCTGCAGCGGCTGCAAGTCGACGAGGACGACGATGGGTTTTCGATTCACCGCGTCGGCTCGCCCACGCTCGTCAAGAGCTCGGTCGCGCTCACGTCTGCGACACTCGTGGTGGCGCCCGACGGCGAAACCGTCGCTTGGCTCGACAACAACGCTGCGGGGAGTTGGGCCACAAAAGTCGCGCGACTGACCGACGACCAACCCGCCACCACGTTCATGACGGCGGGCTCGCCCAGCAACCCACCCAACCTTGGCTTCGCGAGCCGCACCACGCTGCTGTTGTCGCCTAACGGCGGCGAGCTGTCGTGGCTCCGGGACATCGAAGCGAAAACGACACACGCGCGGCCCTCGACCCCCGTGGACTTCGTCAATCAGGGGCGGGCCCAGGCGGTCCGAAGCGGTACCCAGATCTCCGCCGCGGGGACCTGGCTGTTCGTGCGTGACCTCCAAGCGCAGAGTCACCACTTTGTTGGGTACGGCGCCTCCCAAACCCGGGCCGTAGCGCTCTCCCCAACCGGTTCTCACGTTGCATGGTCGTACGGGTCCGGGGTCGTCTTTGTCGAGTCGCTCGACCACGACGAACCTGCGGTGAGAATCCCGGCGGCTCCGACGGTGACGCCGTTCCGTTTGTTGTTCATCGACCCTGACCACCTGCTGTTCGTGTCGGCCACCGGCGGGCTACGATTGGTCGTGTGGCGGACAGGCGAGCTGCTCGCGGAAGCCGGTGTCGGTGGGGCTATTCGTCGCGTGCAGTTCGAACCGACGCGCGGGCTCCTGCTTGTTGAGCGCCAGAGCAACGACTCGCAGCTCTTCGTACTCACGGCAGATGGCTTCGGAGAGTCTTACGTTGTGGCCGACCAGGGATTTCGCAATGGCTTGCTCGTCGATGGCATCGACGACGTGGACCAAGCAGTGATGTGGTCGCTAGACAGCAGCAACAACATGCGCCTGTACACGCTTGAGGCGCTGCGTTCTGATCTGTCGACCGACGAGATCACTGCGATGGGGAAGAAGCTCCCCAGCGGCACGGCCGTCCCGATGGCGATCGGCCCGCAAGGACGTCGCTACGGGGTGTTGTGGAGCGGCTCCCGAATGGAACTCTTTGTGCGCGACGGTAAGGCCGAACGGAGTCGCGTTGCGCCCGCGGGCGATGTCAATAAGATCATCGTGTCGCCCGACGGCCATCGTTTCTTAGCTGTCCACGACCGCTCGGGCATCTCGTCGATTACCGCGCACGACACGGCGAGCTTGGCCCAGCTGTGGGCCGTCTCTTTGGGGTCACTCTCCGATGACATCCAGTGGTCCGGCGACGGTCGCTACGTTGCGTTTGCGTCGCTGAGCGGCGCGGTTGTGCTCGACGCGAAGACCGGCGAGAAGGTCCGCCAGCGCTGCGGGTTGGACTTCTCCGCGGTGCACAACCTCCCCTCCGGGGTCGCCAGCGGCCAGAAAATCGAGAGTTTGTGCGACGGCTGAGCGCAGGTTCTACGTAGGTTCACGTACCTGTCGCATCGCTGTCACACACGGTCGGCACACTGTGGTACGCCAAGGGTGGACCTACGGGATGCCTGAGCTCATTCTGATCGTCGAAGACGAGGCAGACATTGCCAACACTGTTGCATTCAACTTGCAGCAGGACGGGTTCGCGACCCACATCGCCCCCGACGCGAGTTCGGCCCTGGCGTTTGTCGCGCGGTCGAGCCCCGCGCCCGCACTGGTACTTCTCGACCTGATGTTGCCGGACATGCCCGGTACAGAGGTATGTCGCCGTCTACGTCAGTCGCCCGCCACCCGGCGGATACCCATCGTGATGCTGACGGCGAGGACAGAGGCCATCGATCGCGTGGTGGGGTTCGAACTTGGCGCCGATGACTACGTCACCAAGCCGTTCTCGGTCCGTGAACTAGTCCTGCGTGTGCGGGCGGTGCTGCGGCGAGCGAAGCCAGATCACGACACGCCAGATGTCGAGGACGAGGTGGTGAGCTTTGGCAACCTGCGTATCGACTTCGAAGGGCATCGGGTGTGGGTCAGTGACACCGAAATCGTGCTGACGGCACTTGAGTTTCGACTGCTGACCACGCTGATCAAACGGCGGGGACGGGTTCAGACCCGCGAGACATTGCTGACCGATGTCTGGGAGATGCACGGGGACGTGACCACGCGGACGGTCGACACGCACGTTCGGCGGCTGCGCAAAAAACTGGGCGGCGCGAGCGGGTCTATCGAGACTTTGCGCGGTGTCGGATACCGATTCCAGACCGAGACCGTCGCGAGTGCCGACTGAGACGAGGCCGAGGTGAAGCTCGGTATCCGAGGCAAGCTCTTCGTTTTCTCGCTGGCGTTTGTCGCGATCATTGGCCTGGTGGTCGGGGTCGTGTTGGACCGTCGTCTGAGCGCCGTGCTGCATTCGCGGATCTCGGCGGAGATCGTGCGCCACGCCCAAGCGGCTCGAGTTGCTTTGGACATGGCAGGTGCTGAGCCGACCCTCGAGCGGCTGGACCCCATCGCGGATCGGTTGGGCGCAGCCATGGATGCGAGGGTCACCATCATCGCCGCCGACGGCACCGTACTCGGGGATTCGGGACTTGCCCTCGCAGAGGTTGCGGCGATGGGGTCGCATCGCTCTCGCCCCGAAGTAGTGGCCGCATTGGCCACCGGGCAGGGGCGCAGTCAGCGATTCTCCGAGACGTTGCAGCGGGAGATGACGTACGTCGCCGTGCCGTATCGGGGGGATGGTTCCGTGGTGCGAGTGGGCCTGGCGATGGACGAGATAGCGGTCGCGCTGGCTCAACTGCGCGCGATCCTGGTGGTGACCGGTTTGCTCGCGCTGGGAGCTGGGGCGATCTTGGCGGCTCTGGCCTCGCAGTTGCTCTCGCGAAGTTTGCGGTCATTGGTCGCAACGGCCAAGGCGATAGCGTCCGACACCGGAAGCATCACGCGTCTCCCCGAGCAGCCTGGGGACGAACTGAGCGGTTTGGCTGGCTCGTTCAACGTCATCGTCGACGAACTCGAACGAACGGTTACCGTGCTCGCGAGTGAACGCAATCGCTTCGAGACGGCGCTCGATACCATGGACCAGGCGGTGCTCTCGTTGGACGCCGCGCGCCTGGTCACCATGGCCAACCGGCGCGCGCGGGAAATGCTGGAGTTGCAAGAGCGCGTGATTGGCCGGCCGTTGTTGGACTACATACGGGTCCCTGCGTTACGCGAGCTCGTCGCCGCGGCACAACGTGGAGAAGCAGCACACGCGGAGTTCGAGCACGGGACATCACCCCGGCTGACCCTTCGTGCGCAGGCGAGCACACAACGCGATGGCGGGACGATCATCGTGCTGCACGACGTGACGGAGATCCGCCGGTTGGAGACGATCCGAAAGGACTTCGTCGCCAACGTCTCGCACGAGCTTCGCACGCCCGTGGCGGTGATTCGCGCCAATGCGGAGACGTTGCTGGCCGGGGCCCTGGACGACCCCAAGAGCGCGGTCATTTTCATCGAAGCGCTGCATCGGCACGCGGACCGGCTTGGCCGTCTGGTGGCCGACTTACTGGATATTTCTAGGATCGAGGCGGGGCGCTACGCGATGAGTGCCGCGCCCCTCGCCCTGGAAGCGGTGGTGGATCGCGCCATCGACGGCCTGTCCGTCGAAGCGCGCGAGCACGGCATGGACGTCCGCCGCGCATTCGATGATGGGGTGTGGTTGGTCCAGGCCGACGACGAGGCGCTCGAGCAGATACTGGTCAACCTCATTAGCAACGCGATTCGGCACTCTACGGGGGGCAGCGCGGTCGAGATCGCAGTCGGAGAGGCCTCGCTCCCGGGGACGGTCCGGATTGAGGTTCGCGACGACGGGCCTGGGATCGATCCCAAGCATCACCTGCGCGTGTTTGAACGCTTCTACCGGGTGGATCCCGGGCGCAGTCGTGATCGTGGCGGCACGGGCCTGGGACTGGCGATCGTCAAACACCTCGTCGAGGCCATGGGGGGCCGGCTTGGTGTCGATGCTCGGCGCCCACGAGGGTCGACATTTTGGTTCACGCTTCCCTCAGAGCCCGCTGAGGAGGGATCCGACCCGCCTCCCATCGAGTCCTAGTGCGAGTTGTCACCGGGATGTCACCTCGGCCCGGCTGGCTCCGCTGGGTTTCGGTCTACCATCGTGGACGTGGCGGGGCTGGGTGAACCGACGGCGAGGGCGCTGGATGCCGAACTCAACAGCGTTCGTGAACGCTTGCTGGGTATGGCGGGACGTGTCGAGCAGATGATCGCTGAGTCGGGGCGCGCGCTAGTCGATCGTGAT
>JAESSZ010000562.1 GCA_016763875.1 Nannocystaceae bacterium | reverse complement strand
GCGCGCCGTATCCAACCGGGGTTGAGTCTCGGCTAGCTGAGACTCGCCGCGATCTCCTCGCTGCGAACCCAGAGCTTTTCCGCTAGCTCGGTATCCGCGGCGAGTGGGTGCGTCTTTGCCACCTTGCAGTCCGAAAAATACTTGCCGCTGACGTCCGAGAGCTCGGGTCGAGTCGCAACCACGCATTGGGTCGCTGCACCCTGAGGGATGGTCTTGAGCTTCATCGTCCCAAGCATGGCTTGGGGGTCCTCGATGTGGCGAACAAGATTGGTCAGAATGACGCCTGGATGCAGTGCGTTGGCGGTCCGGCCGCTATCCGCGAGCCGTCCGGCGAGATGGCTGGTAAAGAGGATGTTGGCCAGCTTGGACTGTCCGTACATCTTCCATGGTGTGTAGTCGCGTTCGCCACTCAGGTTGTCGAAGTCGATGCCGACCTCGGGCGCCATGCGGTGGGCGCCGCTGCTGAGCACCACCACTCTGCCGTTTTCGGCGAGCGCGTCGAGTGCTTCAGTCACGAGAATGAAGTGGCCGATATGGTTGGTGAGGAACTGAAGATCCAACCCGTGGGTCGTGCGCGCTTCGGGGAGCGCCATGATGCCCGCGTTGCAGATCAACCCATCAATCGGGCGATCGAACGCGCGAAGCGTGGCTGCACACGCACGGACCGACGACGCCTCGGACAGCTCGCACTCGACCGCGGTCCCGGACACACCCGTGGATGCAATCGCGGCGGCGGCTTTGTCTTGTGTACGGGCGGCGCCGATCACATGCGCGCCGCGCAGCCCGAGAACCCTCATGGTCTCGAGACCAAGACCGGAGTTGCAGCCGGTCACGAAAAACGTCTTGCCAGCCAGGTCGAGCCCATCGGTGACCTCTTCGGCGGTGCTCTCGAATCCAAACTCGGGGAGACCCATGCGGCTACAACTAACACGCATTCCATCGTTCCGTCCCGTGCACGCAGGGTCCCGCCGACGGCCTTCGTCGAGACCTCGCACGAACGCCGCTGGTACGCTGCGCCTCTGAACTTCTTCGGTCACGTCTGCGTCGCGCGTCGCTTCGACACCAGTCCGCGGTTTGCTTTGGGCGCGATGCTTCCCGACCTGGCGTCGATGGTGGCGACTCGCAACTGGCGGGCACAGGATGAGCAGGTCACGGCAGGCGTGTCGAACCATCACGAGGCCGATCGTGTTTTCCATGCGCACCCCGTGTTCGTGGACCTGTGCCAGCGGGCTTACGAGTCGCTGCGCAGCGGAGGTCTCGCGCGCGGCCCAACGCTTGCGGTCGCCCATGTTGGCATCGAGCTCCTCATCGACGGTGAACTCTCGACTGACACGGCTGCCGTCACCTTGTTTAGGCGATCTTTGGCCGAGGACGCCGCCCTGGTGCAGTGGGGCGATGATGCGACTGCGAAGAACTATCGAGTGCTTGTCCAGCGCTTGCAGGGCAGTGCGTTGCCAACCGCGTACCGCAACGCCGAGGAGGTCGCACCGCAGCTGCGGCGAATACTGTCACGAAGACCACGACTGGCTATGGGCGAGAGCGACGTTCCGATCGTGGCCCGGTGGCTCGCTAGCATCCAACCGGAGGTCGCGAGTCACGCCCGCCCGATTGTCGACGCCGTCGTCGCTGGCGTCCGGCTGACATCCTCCTCTTGAGGTCCGAGCGTCACGTTCGCACGGGCTGCTGCACCTTAGAGAGGTGGGGACACTTCAAATGGGCGTATTGAATGGGTTGCCCACGAACTCGTCTCGGGGGTTGTGAAGCGCGGGATCTTGGCTCTGGGATTGGCTGCCGTGTTCGGTTGCACCGCTTCTGGGAACGGTAGCGGCGCCCAGGCGGCGAGCGCTCAGGATGGCCTGCGGCCGGTCGGTCCAGTTGACTTCGCGGGTCTCGCCGCGATGGTCAGTTGGGAGTACACCGGTTTCCCTGAGCCAACTGGTCTGAATGTGACTCTCTCCCAGGGCCATCTGCTGTGGCAGATCTGGGACGATGCCTCCGCGTGTGTCACGGCCGAGCCGCAAGACATCGAGGTCCGAGCCAACGGAATCCTGCTTGAGATGACTGATGGCGGCGGCGTCACTCGACGGAGCACGGTGCCGGGCAGAGGGAGCGAGCGTGACGTGTGTCAGTCGCTGGGGTTCATGATCCCGGCCCTCAGTCCCTTGCCGTCAGACGAGGACGTCACAATCACTCTACGCAGCGGGGAACGCCGCGCTTCGATCGAGATCCCGGGTTTCGGACGTCCACGAGTCATCGAGTTGGAGGGAGGGGCAGTCCGAGCTGGCGAGCGTGTAAGCCTGCATTGGCGGCCCGCCGATGACGAGTGGGACGGCGGTAAAGCGTCGCCGAGTGTCACCGTTAGACCGCAAGTGGGGCCCGCGCCACGGAGGATTGAAACCGGCAACGGCCTCCGCGTCGAGCCTCCGGAGTTTTCGTTCGTGATGCCCCGGAGGTCTCGGGCGAAGTCGAACTCTCGTTGTCCCTTCTCAGCCTGCGGGCGCAGGCCCGCGTTGCGCGTTGCTCAGGCTTTTGGAGCTGTTACGCCCCCGTGCGCGGACCGAGCAACGTTGTCCGAGTGACCGTGCAAGCGCAGTGACGGTTCGGTGAGATCCGTCCGTGGCTGGTAATCACCTCAGCGGGACCAGAACACCTTGGCGAGGCGAATCGTTCCGCCACGCATGGTGAAGGGGATGGTCTTGCGTCGGCCCCCCGAGGTCTTGATCGTGAGTGTGCCCGACACCGGAGCGGTGGAGACCAAGCTCGCCTCCGGGGTGTCGCTGAGCCGGGTGACCTCGATGAAGACCGATCGCTTCACCTTACGCATAGTCAGCTCCTCGAACCCACGGCCCTCGCGAGTTCTGAGTTTGTCCCCCGGACGCATGGCCGACAGACGATTGCCACGGCGGTCGACGACGACGACGTCAAGCTCGTCTTCGCCGGACCAGGAAAGGCTGGCCCGTAGCTGCGCACCACGGTGCAGTTGGAGCTCCGGTGGCACCGCGAGCCGTGCGAGTTCGGCTTCGAGGAGTGTCAGGGTGCTCGTCAGCGCTTTGGCTTTGCCCTTGGCTCGCGCACGGCCGTCGGCCAGTGCCCGTCGTGCATCGTCGGGTCGTCCCGATTTCGCGAGACATCGCACGAAGGCGGCGTGGTGTTCGATCTTGGTCGGGTCGATGCTCACGATGGCGTGACGGTGCGAGCATGCACGGGTGAGGTCGCCCTTGCCCGCAAGGCCTGCCGCCAGCGCGCGGTGTTGTTTGGCGTCGAACGGTCGAACCTCGGCGGCGCTCGCATAGGCGCGCGCCGCCATCGGGTCACCCGCTGCGGCAAGCATGTCCGCCAACGAGCGAAGTGCGGCGGGGTGCTCAGGGTCGACTTCGGCCCAGGCCCGCGCAAACTCGGTCGCGTCGGGATGTCCCGCCCGAATCGCCGACCGTACTAGCCGTCCGTGTGCTGAGCGCTTGGTCGGGTCGAGCGCGACGCGACGGGCGAGTTCATCGATGCGCGCGATGGAGCGCGAGCTGGGCGCCGACACCGTGCGCACACGGAGGGCCGGTGGCCGCCAGCGAGTACTACGCTTGCGCCTGCCCTTGCGGTCCTGCTTCTCGTCGTGCCATCCGTCGCCATTGCCGCTGCCGGGTCCGCGGGAGGACTTGGAGCTGGGCGCAGCTCGCTTCTTGTTCTTCGCGGTCTTCTTCGGTGCGGCGGGCGCTTCATCATCGTCGAAGCGTCTGTCGTCGGCGTCTTCCTCTTCGGTGCCCGCAACATCGGGCTCAGGCTCGTTTGGCGGCTTGCCGCGGTTCGCAGTGCGGAGATCGTCCTCACCACCAAAGGCGGGAAGGGGAGGGAAGGCTCCGGGGGGGCTCGCGGCACCGTTGTCGTCGGAATCGCTGAGGTTGCCAGCGAGTGGCGTAAGTCCCGGGGCCTGGCCCTTGGGTCGCTTCTCTTTGTCGGTCCGCGTGGCACCGCCGGCCGCGCTGCCAGACGCTGTCGTCGGGGTCTTGAGGCCAGCTTCTCCCAGCGGATCGAGCGTTTTACGCTCGGGCTCCGATTCCGGTACGTCGCCATCGGCGGGCTCGGGAGGCGGCAGTCCTCCGTCCCATTGGTCCTTGTCCGTCTCGCGTCTGACGACGTTGAACTCGCGAAACATTGCGTCGTTCTCGAGCACGAGCATTGCGGTGAAGCGCGACAGCACCGTGTAGTCCTGGGACAACGCGATGATCTCGTCCTTGGCAGCGGCACCTTTGGTCTTGGTGAGGTGCGAGATCTGCATCTGCGCCCAGGTTCGAGGCAGATGTTCGTGGACCGTGGAGGTAGCCCTGTCGCCGCGCGCGGCGGTGAGTTCAACGGCGAAGGTCGTTTCCACTGGGCCGTTGGCGCTGCGGCCACGGAGGCGGACCTCGCCTGAGACCGCGTGGGAGAGTTTGCCCGCCACCAGCAGCGTGTCGTCCTTGCGTAGTCCGCTTGTGCCCTGCTTGCGGACCATCAGCATCCCATCGGGGAGGTCCAACTGCAGGTCCGAGACCATGGGCACGCGCACGCGCAGCGAGAGGTCGCGTACCAATTCGCGAATGTCGTCGCGTGGGTCGGCACGGACGACTTCGCCGCCAGCGGCCTCGAGTACGGCACCCAGCGATGTCAGGTCTGAACGGGCGCCCATCGCTATCGCGAGCACTCGCGCGCCCTGCATCGGGCCGCGCAGGTTGGCGAGTAACTCGTCGGGTGCCAACGCGCCCGAGGTGGGCGCACCATCCCCGAGGTAAACCACCACACGATTACCCGCGGGCGCCGTACCCAGCGCATCGGCTCCCGCGCGCATCATGGCGCCCAGATCGCTGGCACCCGCGAGATCTTGCTTGGCCATAAACTGCCCGGCGTCGGCGATGGCGGCTGCGGAGTTGGGGGATAGGCCGCCAGGCATCTGGCTACACGCGGTGTCGCACGCCAACACGGTAAAACGGTCATCGGGGGACAGCGTGCTTGCCATCGCCTGGACGATGCCCTGCGCCATCGTCAATAGCTCGGGGGTCGTGCTGTGACTGCGGTCCACGACAAAGGACACGTGCGTCGCACCTTCGGTACGCCCACTGTCGAACTCGGGTCGAAGCGCCAACATGAAGTACGCCTGGCCGTCCTTGTCTAGATGCGTGGCCGCGTGCACCCGGTGAGCGGCTTGTGCCAACGGCACATCGACGCCGAGGTCGGAGGTCGGGATGAAGTTCTTGACGCTGGTCGATAGCCGGACCGTATCGCCGTCCAGTCGCTGGTTGAGGGCGAGCATTGGCGTGTCGATCTCCGCCAGTTGCTGCGTGTCGAGTTCAGACCGGTCGACGTTGACCGTAAAAGTGAAGTTGTCGATCGGGGTACCGCCCGCACCGCTGCCGCCCATGGGGAAGCGATAGCGCAGCTTGCCGGCGACCACGGGGAGTACTTGCGTGTACGACAGCCTCACTTTTCGGGCGCCGCGTCCGGGGATGGGGAACACGCGCAGCTTGAACATGTTGCCTTGCTCCCATTCGAGCAGCGCGGGGTCGCGGGGAATGGTGGCATCGACTATCTGGCTAAAAATGTTGCGGGCGCGTTGCTTCTCGAGCACTTCGCCCTTCATCCACCGGTTACCCACGAGCAGACCTAACCCCGAGATCGAGCCGTCGGAGGGCAACGGGAAACGATAGATGCCTTCGAGTACTACCGGACGATCGTTGAAGAACGTCTGCTCGATCTCCGTGTGTGCGACGCGGCCTGCGATGTTGACCGTGACCTTTTGGTCGGTGAGTCGGAGATGCTGCTTCTCGCTCCTCGAACCCGCGCGGCGAGCCGTGAGGCTGCCGACGCCCCGCGGAACGGTTTCGGTCATGCGAGCGGCGGAGGCAAATGTGCGCGTCCATGCCGTTTCGTCGATCGCGGCAAGAGACAACTCGGGTCCGTCCTTGTAGGTGTCCTCGGGCAGCGGGGCATCGAGCGAGGCGCCGGGGCCCATCTCGATGGTCTTGCTCGGGGTTTTCAGCGAAGCGTGTCCACTGATGACTGCGTAGTGGCGAGCGTCACCGATGTTGCGCGCCTGGGCTTCGCCCGCGATGACCGACAGCGTCTCGCTACCGGCGACGATCTCGATCGGTTCACCACCCGCGGCAGTGACGGTAACGATCTCACCACGCGTGAGCTCGAAACGTCGCGGCCATTTCGTCGTTGGAACCTTCAGCGCGGTATCCTCGTTGAGCCGAACCTTCGTTCCGTCGGCCAACTGCAGTTCCGCCAACGTGCCGCGTGGGGTCTCGACCGTTTGTCCGGCACTGAGCACGGCGCCCTTGCCCAAGAAGGTGCCCGGCGGCAGGTCGGCCGAGGCCAGTCCGCTGGGGCCGCTGATGTTGGCCACCGTCGCCACAGGTCCGCGGATGGTGCTTGGCTCGCTATCAACGTCGGCGTTGTTGTCGTGCGAGTCCTCCGGAGGGTCGGTGCTGCTTGGACAACCCAGTCCCAGCGCGACCATGCCGAGGAGCACGAGTGGGCTGCCCGGTCGGTAGCCCCGTGTGCGAGGTGCGCTTTGCCCCCCACAGATAGGAGGACGGCGGTTCGGGGCAACTGGCTGGCGGCGGGATGGCATGGTGCGGCGGCTCGACGGCGATGGGCGAGTTGAGACTGCCAACAGGAACGAACGTCATCCCAGATGGTTTTCACCCGCGTTGGATTAAACGCGCACGGGCTCAGAGAAACGGGGGTGCGTCCGTCGCGCAGAACGTAGGTGGGCGGAAGCGGTCCCTGCCGGGCGGGCCCGGTGGGTGTGTCGGGGGCCGTCGATCGATGAACCGCGGTCAGGATGGTCAGAAACCTGACAGCCGGCACCGATCGCGCATAACCTCCGTTGCACGCATGCAGAACGCCCGTGGGACGTTCCTGGCCCAAGTTCGCACTCCGGACCTGGACGCTGAGGTCTACGAGCTGCGGCAGAGTCTCACGACCCTCAAGGCAGAAGCGCTGGAGCAAGTCGAGAAGCTGGACGACCAAGCCAGCCGCTTGGTGATGCCGACGCTGTACGAGCAGATCGTGCAGACCAAAGCTGCCCTGGCTGGCCATGCCGGACTCGGCGTGGCGATGGCGCTCGCGGTGTTGGACGAGCACCACTCCAAGGCGTCGTTGTCTCGCTTCGATCGCGAGTTACGTGAGCAGATGAGCGAGATGGGCGAGTCAATGGCTGGCCGTCACGGCACGCGCCTCGTCAAGACCATCGCGCGCATGGAAGCGCAGCGTTTGGTGTGGCGACACAGTCATGAGTTCATGTCATGGCTCGCGTTTCGGCGTGGGGACGAGCGCTATCCGGCCAAGGACCGACTGGAGCGCCTCGACGCTTTCGGCGTGCAGCAGCGGCTGCTCGAAGCGCGTGGCTTTGTCATGGCGAACTTGGGCGTTCGACTGTCAGCCGCCATAGAGGGCGCCGACCGATTTTTTCTTGAGAATCGCTGGCGCCTTGCCGACAGCCCTGACCACGCGCTTGAGCGTTACGTCTGGCCACTGCTGTCGTACCAGTCGGCGCCGACCGTGAAGATTGAGCGGCACCGCTGGGAGTACGACACTGCCGTGGAGTCCGGGGTTGGTGAGGTCGAACTCGAAGGCGAGCGCGCGAAGATGGCGGGCATGCTTGAGGCTCAACTTGCTGATGCGCTGTCTGAGCTTCCGCAGGCTGGGTACGCTGGGATGATCTAGCCAGGCTGCCGAGGGTCTGTGGCGGGCCGATAACCGGACCTGGGCCGATAACCGGACCAGAGGTCTCGGTCCAGACCATGTATAGAAGCCGATAGAAACCGGACCAGAGGTCTCGGTCCAGACCATGTTGAATTAGCGGCCAAAGTTTGGGGGCCGATAACCGGACCTGAGGTCTCGGTCCAGATCGCGTGGTCCGATAACCGGACCTGAGTCCGATAACCGGACCTGAGGTCTCGGTCCAGATCGCGTTGAATGATCGGCCAAAGAATAGAAACCGGACCTGAAGAATAGAAACCGGACCTGAGGTAGAATAGAAACCGGGAAGAATAGAGACCGGACCTGAGGTCTCGGT
>JAESSZ010000058.1 GCA_016763875.1 Nannocystaceae bacterium | reverse complement strand
CGCACCCGACGCCCAGGCCAGTCAGGCCAAAGACCGCAGTAGACAGAAGATAGTTACGAAGCGAAGAGAAAGGAGAGTTCATCAGGACAATCTCGGGTCTTTGACGCAGGCAACCGCCGGACATTCTGTCGCACGGCATTTGCGCGCCTAGTTTTGCAAGCCTAGCAGGCCGTAAAAAATGCGTTCGGCGCGCCAGACGCAGGCCTACAGGTGCGCCGCGGCCTACCTCTGTCGTTACTCGACGGTCCAGGTGTGGCCCGATCGCAGCAGCGCGTTGAGGTCGGCGCCGACCTGCTTCTTGACCGCCAAGGCGTTCTGCTCGGTCACCGCCCGCTCGTACGAGACTCCGGGGTTGCAGTACAGCACGCCCAAGGCGATCGGGAACTCGCTTGGCATGAGTTGGGCGAGCAAGAACGCAAGCGTTCGGTTGGTCTCGTCGTGCACGATGATCTTCTCGACGGTGACACCGTCCTCACCGATCGTCGCCACTTCGACATTGCTTCCGTCGGCCGTCCAGCGCAGGCCCTTGTTCTTCTCTTTGCCAAACAGAAGCGGCTGCCCGTGCTCGACCCAAAGCTGGTTGTCGGCCGCGACTTCGCGGGCGGTGACGTGATTCCAAGTGCCGTCGTTGAACACCGGGCAGTTCTGCAAGATCTCGAGGAACGAGGTGCCCTTGTGTTCGTGGGCGCGCTTGAACAGCCCACCGAGGATCTTGACCACGGTGTCGATGCCACGTGCGACGAAGCGCGCGTTGGCGCCGAGTGCAAGCACGGCGGGGTTCACTGGCATGTCCAGCGATCCCATTGGCGTCGAGGGCGAGCGCTGCCCAACGATTGACGTCGGGGAGTACTGCCCCTTGGTCAGTCCGTAGATACGGTTGTTGAACAGCATGATCTGCACGTCGACGTTGCGTCGAAGGATGTGCATCAGATGATTGCCGCCGATCGACAGGCCGTCGCCGTCGCCCGTGATGACCCAAACGTCGAGTTTAGGGTTGGCGAGTTTGAGTCCAGTAGCCAGTGCGGGGGCACGACCGTGGATGGTGTGGAACCCGTAGGTGTCCATGTAGTACGGAAATCGGCTGCTGCAGCCGATCCCCGAGACGAAAACCGTGTTGTGCCGAGTTGCGCCGAGTTCCGGCAGCGTTCGCTGCATCGCCGCGAGAATCGCGTAGTCGCCACAGCCGGGGCACCAGCGGACTTCCTGGTCAGAGGTGAAGTCCTTCTTGGTGAGCTTGTTGGGAGTGTCCATCGTTGCCGATCCTGTCGCTTCGGGGATGCGTCGCCCGTTACGCGCGCGCGAGGAACTCGCGCACGCCCTTCATCACCTCGGTGACCTTGAATGGGTGTCCTTCGACCTTGGAGAGCGGCTGCGCGTCCAGCAGGTACTCGGCCCGAAGCACACGAACGAACTGGCCGGTGTTGAGCTCGGGCACCAGGATGTGCTTGAAGTTCCCAAGCAGAGACTTGAGATTCCGCGGTAGCGGCCACATCTGCCGGACGTGGATATGGCTTGCGGACACGCCTTCGTCCCGCAGTCGCTCGACCGCTTTACGGATCGCACCGTAGGTGGAGCCCCAGCCCACGACCGCGATATCCCCGCTGTCCTCGCCGACCTCGACCGCTTGCTCGGGCAAGTCGTCAGCAATGTCGAGGATCTTTTGATGACGGACGTGCGTCATCTTGGCGTGGTTGGCGGCATCGTAGGAGATGTGGCCACTGTCGAAGTCTTTCTCGAGGCCGCCGATGCGATGCTCAAGTCCGGGTGTGCCGGGCTTTGCCCACGCGCGGGCGAGCGAGCCTTCTTCGCTGCGGACGAAAGGATGAAATCCCTCCGGGTCGGTTCTGAACTTCGCGGGGAACGGCTCGATGTCCGCCATATCCGGGATTTTCCACGGCTCCGCGCCGTTGGCGATGTAGCCATCCGACAACACGACCACTGGAGTCATGTGCTTGGTCGCGATGCGACAGGCCTCAACCGCGACGGTGAAGCAGTCGCCCGCCGATTGCGGGGCAAGCACGCACAGCGGTGCGTCGCCGTTGCGACCGTACAGCGCCTGCATGAGGTCGGACTGCTCGGTTTTCGTGGGCATTCCCGTCGAAGGCCCCGCGCGCTGCACGTTGAGGATAACGAGCGGCAACTCGATCATGATCGCGAGGCCGATGGCTTCGCCCTTGAGCGCCATCCCCGGCCCTGAGGTCGCCGTGGCGCCAAGTACACCACCAAAGCTAGCCCCAATCGCGGAGCACACGGCTGCGATCTCGTCTTCGGCCTGGAACGTGGTCACGCCCAGGTGCTTGAGCTTGGCCAGGTTATGCAGAACCGCCGATGCGGGCGTAATCGGGTACGAGCCGAACATGATGCCCGTGCCCGCAAGTTGTCCGCCTGCCGCCATGCCCCACGCCAGCGCTTCGTTGCCGGTGATGTTGCGGTAGGTCCCGGGGCTTAGTTTCGAGGGCGGGATCCTGAAACTGTGGATGCCCGAGGGGAGCTCGGCGGTCTCGCCGTAGACGTGACCGGCGTTGAGCGCCGCGATATTCGCGGCCGCGATCTCGGGCTTCTTCGCGAACTTGGTGTTCAGCCAATCGACGGTCGTCTGCCGATCGCGGTCGAACATCCAGTACAGCAGCCCAAGGGTCCACAGGTTCTTGGACCGAAGTGCCTCCTTATTAGAGAGGTCGCAGTCCGCGACCGCTGCCACGGTCATCTTCGAGATGTCGAGCTTGAGCGTGCGGTAGCCACTGAGCGTGCCGTCCTCGAGCGGATTGGCCGTGTAGCCCGCCTTCTTGAGGTTGCTCTTGGTAAACGCCCCAGTATTGAGGATGAGCAGTCCCCCCTTCGGGAGGTCCTTGAGGTTCACGATGAGCGCCGCGGGATTCATCGCGACGAGCACATCGGGTTCATCACCCGGCGTCAGCGCGTTGTGCGAAGCAAAGTGAATCTGGAACCCTGACACGCCGAACGTCGTCCCCGTCGGGGCGCGGATCTCAGCGGGGAAGTCGGGGAACGTAGCAAGGTCGTTGCCGGCGATTGCAGTTGTCTGGGTAAACTGCGTGCCGGCCAATTGCATCCCGTCGCCGGAGTCGCCGGCAAAACGGATTACGACCGAATCAATGGTTTCACGCGCCTGGGATTGGGCGCTCGCGGGGGTGTCCATAGAGACTCGTGTGCGGAGCGTAGGGGGGTTTGGGCGCGGAATTTCCGTTCCTCGCCCGTGTCGTGGGTGACGTTACGTCGGGCCTTGCATGCCCGCAACCTCGGTTGCACCTCGCCGCGAGATGCGCGGGGTCGGGCTTGTTGGTGGGCCGGTCACCCGGATTGCCGATCATCCCGTCGTCCGTGGACGAGCTCTCGGCGCCCGTGGTGGTGCCACCGCCACTGGACGATTTTTCGTGGCGATCCTTGGGATGATCCTCAGCAGTCGATGTCGACGCCATCCCGGTCTCGTCGTTGGTCCCCCGGCGCCAATACTGGGGCTTCGGGGTGCCCCGGACTCGTCTTCGCCGCTG
>JAESSZ010000561.1 GCA_016763875.1 Nannocystaceae bacterium | reverse complement strand
CCAAGTGTTCGGTCCTCGAGGTGGGCGCACGCCTCATGGAGGCGAACCCGACGCAGATATGCCGCGGGGCCCTTTCCGACGCGCTCGGCAAACCTGGTGGCGAAACTCGTACGTGAGACGCCGACCAACTTCGCAAGGGTGGCAACCGTCCACGTGTTCGACGGTTGTCTCGAACTGCTGAACGAGGGCGGTACGCTCGCCGCCTACGGCGCCACCGGTGGGGACATGCGCGGGTTGTCACCCCAGGCCATGCAGCGCCTCGGAATGCAGAACCAACGACTCGTCGGCTTCGTGCTGCTCTCGTACCTCAGGCGGAACCCGCAACGTATGGAGACGGCGCTTTCCACGATGATGGCGTGGGTCGCTGACGGACGGTTGCCCCCGTTGCTCGATGAAAGCCTGTCTTTGAGTGCCGCCGCCGAGGCCCATGCGGCGATGGAGTCGCGAACTTCCGTCGGCAAGATCACCCTCCAGGTGTCGTAGGTGCCCCGAGCGCGACAACAACGGGCATCGAGGTGTCGCGCGAGAGCACCAGGGAGCACACGCGTGTGTTTGCCGAAGTCGTCCACGTCAAGCACCAGCAACACCAACCCCTCATGAACGAGCCGTAGCTTCCTCGACTCGGCAGCGCACGCAAGCTCAAGGGAGCAGAAGCGCTTCGAACCGGTCGTGACAGCACGTGTTGAAGACGTGAAAGTCTCTGCCCCCGCAGTTGTAGTCGAACGACATACCGGCTTCGCACGGGTCGCCTGCGATCGCGCCGTCGACAAAGCATGTGCAGGAACCGGCCTCCGTGCACTCGACCTCGAACTCGTAGCCGTAGCAGCCAGTCCGCCAGGAACAGCCCACATCAACCCCCCAGCCGCCGCCGACGGACCCGTCGGTGTGGACACAATAGCCGTGGCACAGGTCCGCACGCTTGTAGTCGTCCTCGCACTCGACCGTCTCACAGGCCGACCACATCGCAGCCGTCGAATTCGCTTCACACGTGAGCTCCGCGAGGCGCTCGTCGGCGCATTCGTTCGCGGCTCCAGATTCAAGGCGATCGATGCAACGTGTGAAGCACTCGCCGCCCGTCACGACCTCACTGCAGTCGGTGCCCTGCGCGTTCAGGCACCACTGCAGGCACACATCCTCGAACGTACCGTCGTCGGCTTCCGTTGTGGAAGACGTCGTCGCTCCATCGGCTCCCGGGTTTGTCGTGTTGTCGCCAGAACCGCTTTGCCCGGCGCTGCCGAGACTGGTACCGCCGCCGCCCGTATCGACGGAGCTAGTGTTCTCGCCGCCGCACGCGAGGACCACGACCGCTGCCAGCGCGCACAAGAAGGGTCTGGGCGTTGTCATGCGATGGTGTTTTCCCGGCCAGGTGCGAACGGCTCCCAATAGAAGGGACCATCGTCTGTGAGGATTGGTGCGACGCCGATCGGTCATTGTGACGGGCACACGGGGTCGACTGACACGCAGGTCCCGGTTGTGAACGGCGGAACGTAACCATCAGGTGGCGGCTGTCCCCAGTCGTACTCAAGGAACCCAACGATACACGTGATGAGAGTGTCGGGCGATGGGTCGGCGAGGCACACATCGAAGTAGTCGGCAGGCTGCAGTTCGAGCGCCCCGGTCCGGCCCAGCACGCCAAAGTTGAAGCAGCCAGGACAGTCCACTCTCCATTCGGTCACCGCGGTGCCGTCGGCCGAGACATACACCGACAGACTGACCCAACCCTCGTCACCCATCTCGCCCCAAATGATCTGATGTTCGCCGGGAGTGCGGTCGCGCAGTGCAGTCAGAACGCAAAGCGCGGCCGCCTCGTCTTCCAGAGTCGTCAGCGCTGCGCCGTCCGACTGGGCCCAGACGCGGTCGCACGGTTTTCCCAGCGAACACCCTAACCACGGTGACGCACAGCCGACGCCGTACGAGAAACAGTCGCCGCCGCCCTCGAAGGTCTGACAGTCGCCACAACTGTACTCCCAACGTTGCACACATTCGCGCTGTGGGCACGCGCTGAGACCGGATGAGCCCTCGCATACGCAGCTCGCCGAGCCCTCGATCGTCGGCACACCGCCGACCAGGTCGCACGACTGGCAGCCAGGCAGAGAGTCACTAAGCTCGCACGCCTGGCCTACCATGCATGGCCCCCAAAGGTTCTCGCCCTCAAAGTCATCGCAGTACCGGACCCCGCTGACGCCGTCGATCGTACATTCTTCGAACAGCCCGACGAGCGGGCAGGCCAGGGTGGGCTCGAATCCCGTGCCCGCCTCGTCGGCGCTCATACTCATCTCCGCGTCGCTGGTCCCGCTGCCCGAGGCCGCCGACGCGTCCTCTAGACTCGAAGTCGACGTTCCGGTTTCGGTGGTCGCTGCGACCGCGCTCTGCCCCCCACAGCCGCACAGGACCGCAAAAACCGCGGCCCCTCGAACTCGTCTATGCACCCGACTATCCATCCGCTGATGCTAGCAGCGAAGTACCACCGATGTGCGGCGCACGATCCCTCCTTCACGTTGATCGTTCCGACGCCCAACCGGTCGTCAGCACGCGCGCCCCTCGGCGGCAGTTCCGCCCAGGCTGGCACAATGGCCCGCGCTATAGGACACTTGTGCCGTGCGAGTATTTGGTTGGTGGATGGTAGTGGTGGGTTTACCGGCGTGTGGGCCCAGTCTGAGCGACGAGTCGGGGTCCGGAGACGGGACCTCCGCGAGTGCTGAGACTAGCGGCGAGGCGACCGAGGCATCGGCGAGCGGCGCGATGTCAGGGGCCATGACGGCCGCGTCACAGGACACTACGCCCCAGGACACCGCGGCCGACACCACCGGCTCCGCCGTCGCCTGTGGGGACTTCGACGACGACATCCCGCCACCGGTCACGTTCTCGATCGAGATCCGCAATGTCGGCGCCGAAGCGGTGCTGCTCGACGACCCGTGTTTTAGCCGCGCGTACTTGCAGATTCAGACGGCGCAAGATTGGCGCTGGCCGTCGGCGTTTTGCCGCGAGACCTGCCAAAACGAGTTCGCCGGTGGATGCATCGATTGCGGTGCATGCGAGATAGCCGCTTACACGGTCCTCCCGCCCGACACATCCCTGATCGTGGAGTGGGGTGGCGTCCTGTACGAAGACATCGCGGCGCCAGAGGAATGTTTCGAGGGTGCTAGCTGCGAGCCCACATGCCAACGGGCGCGGGTTCCGGGCTCGGAGACGCTGTCGATGGTCGTGCAAGCGATCACACAGTCCGACTGTGTCGCTGGCGACCCCGACCCGGAGACGTCCTGCACCTGTCCGCCAGGACCCGAAGGTTGGTGCCAGACCTCGGGTCAGATCGAGATCGAGTCCACGTTGCAAGCGACGGGCGAGTTCACGTTCGACTCGGGCGAGGCGTTTGTACTCGAGATCGGCGGCTGAACCCGGGCCTCCAGAGCTACAGTGGCAGAAACTGTGCACAGAAGGCTTCGGACTCGACGCAGCCCAAACGAACGGTCAGCTCGGCCATTCGCTGGGCCCCTTCGGGCGTGAAGTGCGTCCGCTCGTCGAACGAATACAGCGCCACGGTCTGCTTTTCTCCCAGTTTCTCGTACTCCCCACGACTGGCGGCGTTGGCGTCAAATAGCATCAAGCCTTCTTGCTCGGCGAACTCTCGCGCCGACATCACGTAGCCGTCCAACGAGCCTTGCGAGGTCGTGCCGTCACGGTTGAACGTCATCCGACCCAAGGACGTCAGGATGACCGGCGTGGCGCCTGCCGCTCGTGCGGCGTCCACGTAGAACAAGAGGCGCTCCTGGTACGTGCCTTCGTAGTCTGGCGGCTCGCCGGGTTCGGTGTGCCGATTGGGATCGTCCGAGCCGTCGTTGTGACCGAACTGGATCAGTAGGTAGACGTCCGGGCCCAGCAACGCCTCGGCCATCGGCCAGTTCGAACGCGTCTCGAAGTCCAAACTGCTCGCGCCGCTGGATCCCTGATTGTGGATGTCTTCGGTGCGCACCGCGAACGGGGCCAACTCGTTGCCCCAACACGACTCGCCTGCCACGCCAGTATTGTCCATCGTCGAGTCGCCGATCGTGACGACGAGCGCCTCCGGATAGGCCGCCGACGGATCGCCGCACTGGCAAAAGCTCGTCGTGTCCGCCGCGACGTCGCAGCCAACAGCGTCCTCGTACACGGCAGGAACGCAACTGGCGGACTCGGCGTACGCACGCAGGCACTGCTGCCCCATCGCCGCACAACTATCCTCGCAACTCGTGTTCGCTGGCACCGTGAGCGTGCATCGGGCCTCCTCATCGCGGCACACCGACGCACCGGGAACGAACTCGGAGATCGTGTCGCAGCTCGCCATCGGTTGCCCGGTCGAGCCGGACTCCGTCGACGTCGGTATGGGGCCCGGCCCGGTATCGTTGTCCCCGCCCGTCGAGGAGTCCGCCTCGGTCAACGTCGCACCCGACGGCCCAGAGGAGTCAGAACCCGTGCTCGCATCCGCCCCCGTGGCGCCAGTGGAGCCGCCCCCCTGACCATCGTCGGAGTCGTCGCCCGCACAACCGGGCAGGACAAACACGGCTACGGCGGCAAGGGTACTTCGCAAGTGCGCGTCGAGCATCCCAGACAGGATACCGAAAGGCACAGCAACCAGCGAAGTCACCACGCCGATCCAAAGATCAGCCGATCGAACCATAGAGCACGCACTGCCACGGCCACCGCCCCATCCGTAGGATCGACCCTGCATGAGTGACCCCATCGAGTTCGACCAACAATGCGCAGCGTCCTACGACCAACGTTTCGCCAAACTCGCCCCGATAACACAAGCGCTGCATCTGGTGATGCGCGTGGCACTCGACAACCTTCCTTCCAATGCCCGGATCTTGTGCGTAGGCGCTGGGACGGGCGCGGAGATTCTATCGCTGGCCAAGGCGCACCCAGGCTGGCGGTTCACAGCTGTGGATCCGGCCGTGCCAATGCTCGAGCTGTGCCGACGACGCCTCGATGCCGCGGGTTTTCTAGCGCGGTGCGAGTTTCACGAGGGGTATCTCGACAGCTTGAACACTGAAGCGCCGTTCGATGCCGCCACTGCCATCCTCGTGTCGCACTTCTTGCTCGATACCGGCGACAGGACCAACTTTTTCCACGAGATCGCCCGGCGCCTTCGGCCCAAGGCGCCGTTGGTCTCCGCAGATCTCTCGGCTGAAACGTCGACGCTCGCTGCAGGAGACGCCCTGACACTGTGGCGGCGCGCTCTGCTGTGGGCCGAGCTCCCGCCAGAGGAAGTCGACGACATGCTCAAGGCGTTTGGTAAGGGCGTCGCGGTGCTGCCGCCCCGCGAGATTGAGTCGATACTGATCGCAGCCGGCTTCGAATCGCCAGTTCACTGCTACCAGGCGTTCATGATGCACGGCTGGTGTAGCCGGCGATCGGACTCGTGACGGTGGTAGAACACGCCTCGATTTGCAGTACCTCCACACAATGCTCCGCGTTCGAGACCTCGACGCCGCACTTGAGTTCTTCGTCACCCAGCTCGGACTCCTCGAGACTCGCCGCAAGGACGTTCCTGCGGGACGGTTCACGCTTGTGTTTCTCGCGACCGAGCCCGGAGCGCCAGAGATCGAACTCACCCACAACTGGGATCAGTCCGAGGACTACAGTACGGGCCGCAACTTCGGCCACCTCGCGTACCGCGTCGATGACATCTACGCGACCTGCGAGCGGCTGCAGGCGAGCGGCGTAACCATCAATCGCCCGCCACGCGACGGGTACATGGCGTTCGTGCGCTCTCCGGATCTCGTATCGGTAGAGTTGCTGCAAAAAGGGGAGCGTTTACCACCGCGCGAACCGTGGGCGTCGATGCCCAACACCGGGGAGTGGTAGGCCGCTCGGGCGGCCGTAGAACGGCATTTCGCTCTCCACGTAACGTTGGGATCAAATACACCGGGTCTCGCTGAGTCAGGTAGCCTCGCGCGGTGGCCCCTCGCGAGGATGACCTGGCGACGCGACCCGCGCCACGAACGCCAGAAGCGGCACGGGATGCGGGCGACTCGGCATCCAAGGATTCGGGGGCCGCAGGAACGTCGCGTGGGTTCTCTGAGAACACGACACGCTCCACCGCGCCTGGTCTCGCCGGAAAGGACCCCGGAGCGGTTATCCAACGTGGGCGCTCACTCGGGCGCTACGTCGTGCTCAAGGAACTTGGTGCAGGCGCGATGGGTCGCGTCTACGAAGCCTTCGATCCCAAGCTAGATCGCCGGATCGCACTCAAGATCCTGCGGCTTGACCCGTCGATGGGCGCGGCCCGTCAGCGCGCCGAGAGCCGTCTCCTTCGCGAAGCCCAGGCGCTCGCAAAGCTCCGTCATCCCAACGTCGTCGCCGTGCACGACGTTGAGAGTACGCCCGACGGGCTTGTCGTTACGATGGACTTCATTGCGGGCACGACACTCCGCGGTTGGTTGGCGGCGTCGAAACGGTCGTGGCCCGAGATTGTGGCCGTGATGCGCGGGGCCGCCGAAGGCCTCGCAGCGGCCCACCGTGTCGGGCTTGTTCACCGTGACTTCAAGCCCGACAATGTCATGGTCGACGCCAACGATGCCGCGCGCGTCGTGGACTTTGGCCTCGCCCAAGCGTTCGATCCCGAGGGATCCGCCGATGGATCCGTCGATGGATCCGCGGACGACGCGTCGACAGCGGGAGTGAGCCGTCCGAGTAGCGGAGCGGCCGACAATCCGACCTTGGCGCACGCGGGGACCCCCGCGTACATGGCTCCCGAACAGCATCGCGCGCAGCCGACGGGACCGGCAGCCGACCAGTTCTCCTACTGCGTCACGCTGTACGAAGCACTTTGGGGTTTGCGGCCGTTTCCGGGCCAAGATCTCGCGTCACTCACCGACGCCGTGCTGGGAGGCAAGTTCATCCCGCCGCCGCGCGGCACGGATGTTCCGAGGTGGATTCGCGATGCTGTGCTTCGCGGCCTGGCCACCGATCCACGCGAGCGTTTCGACAGCATGGACGCGCTGCTGGCGGAGCTGTCCCGCGATCCTGCCGCGACACGTCGACGCATTGCGATGGGAGCATTGGTAGCCGCGAGCATCGCCGTTGGCACCTGGGGCTGGGTGGGCCGTCATGAGCCAACACCATGCAAGACCGGACCGGACCGCATCGCACAGACGTGGGACGAGGCCAAGCGCGAGCGCGTTGATCTGGCGCTCCGCGCGACAAATACCCCCTACGCCCCCGCAACCGCGGAAACGGTCGTCGGGTCGCTAGACCTCTACGCCAACTCGTGGGCCACGATGTTTGACGAAGTCTGCACGGCGACGAAGATCGAGGGACATCAGTCCGAGCGCATGTTCGACATGCGCGTCGCGTGCCTGCGCCGCCGGGAGCAAAGCCTCGTGGCGGCAACCAATGTCCTGGCAAATGCAGACCAGGTGGTCGCGCAGCGGGCCCAAAGGATCGTGGGAGGCCTAGCACCACTGGGGGCATGCGCGGACCTCGAAGCCCTGCATCAATCTGTCCCTCCGCCTGAAGATCCCGAGCGACGGCGACGCGTCGAGGGACTGCGAGCGACCCTGTCGGTCGCTGAAGCT
>JAESSZ010000560.1 GCA_016763875.1 Nannocystaceae bacterium | reverse complement strand
GTCCGGCTGCGGAGGACCCGCGGTTTCCTGCCGTGACGATGACGACTGCGGCCGCGAAGGGCGCTGCGAGGGCAGTGGTTGGTGCTCCTTCCCGGACGCGAGCTGCCCCTCGGGCCGACGGTTCGCTGAGCTCTCGGGCGACGGCGTCGGTGGAGCCTGCGTCGACGCCACTGCGGCCGCGTCCAGTGACGCAACCTCCGGCTCGGAGACATCCAGTACGTCTGCGACGGCCGCGAGCGGGTCCTCTCCCGCCACCGTCGGCGTGTCCGCGGACAGCACATCGACCGACTCAGTCGGGTCCACGAGCGCTGCGACCGACACCGCGAGCTCAGCGTCTACGACCTGTCCCGACGGCCAGTGCTCGACCACGAGCGTGTCCGAGTCCTCCTCCGAGGACAGTAGCGACACCGCCGAGCCGCCGTGCCCAGGATTTTTCGACGACTTCGAGGACGGGCTGATCGATCCTGCGTGGACCGGCTACGGCGGCAGCGCGCACATGATGGAGGAAGTCAACGGCGAACTTCGCTGGCACTTCGCGACGGGCGTCGTCGAACAGCGGGGCCTGCAGCGCGAGCTCGAAGCTCCGATCTCCACACTTCGCGTGCATGCGACCGAGACGACCGCGCTACAGGGCATCGAGGCCCAAACCGTCGTGTTGTTTCGGGACGTGGGCAATCCTCCTGACCTGTTTTTGGTGTGGGGCAACGGGACCGTCCAGTTTCGCACCAACTCCAACACCATCGCGGAGTCGGTCGTGCACGAATGGGTCGAGGCGCGTTTTGTCGGAGACGAGGTCGTCGTTGCCGTTTCATCCAACGGTGTCGACTTTCAGGACATCGCCACCGTCAGCGTCGACTACGACGGCGTGGGGCAGAACATCTGGATCTACGGACAAACCTGGACCGAGGCTCCCGCCGAGGCGTCCGGTGCCTTCGGCAGCATCGAAGTCTGTACGCCGTGAGAGTGTGGTCGCGACCGCGAACGCACCCACGCCTACTCGCAGCAGCAGCCGAGCCCGGCGGCTTGGGCGACCGCCGCCGGGATCGCGCGGACAAGCTCGGACGCGATGTACGCCTGTGCCGCGGGGCTGCCGCCCAGACCCAACCACAGCGGACCCCCATTGGGATCGCTGTCTAGCGTGTGTCGGATGAACGGGCAGCACTGACGGTCGTGGACGAAAAAATCCAACAGCTGCGGGAGCAAATCGGGTGCGTCTTCGAACCGCAGCGCGTACCCGTCCGGACGGGTCACAACCTCGACGGTCGTTTGCAGAAGTCGGGTGGCCGCGGCGGTGAAGCGTTCGCGCTCTGCGGGGGAAAAAACGGTGGTGTCGCACGCGATGGCGCATTGTTGTGCCTTTTGCATGCCCGACATCCTGGGACTTCGAGTATGGTCGAAGTCAAGACATGAAGATCGGAGAACTCGCGCGTCGCAGCGGTGTCAGCCCCACGACCATTCGCTACTACGGGGGTGTCGGGGTGTTGCCACCGCCAGCACGCGCGCGTGGGCAGCGTGACTACACGGACTGCGCGCTCGACGCCCTGCGTTTCGTAGGAGCGCTCAAGCGGTCGGGCTTCACATTGTCCGAGATCCGCAAGCTGCGGGAGCTGCCGAAATCCGAGCAGACGTCGGCAAAGTGGCGCGTGCTCGCCATGTCGAAACTCGATGACCTCACCCAGACGATATCGGAGCTCCGAGCCGCCCAGGCCACGATCGAGGGTGCGCTCGACTGTGCGTGCGATGGGCGACCTGCGTCCTGCACGTTAATCGCTGCCGACAGCCGTCAGTCGCCAGCCATCCGATAGCTCCGAGGTGCGAGCCCTCTAAGTCCACGCCGCCGCGATGAGTTCCTGGAGCCGTTCAGGGGTGGTCGCGGTCGTCTTGCACATGAACCCGCTCTTGTGAGCAAAGTGCACGTCGGGCTCGTCGGCAACGCGTGAAAAATCGAGGCGCGGGTGGTCTTCGTAGCGCCCGATGCCGTACCCCTCCCCGCGTCGGTCGGGATACACGACCGCTGCGATCGTCCGCTGCAGTTCGTGCGCGCGCACGTAGTTGTTCACTGCAGTGCTCGGCTCATCCGCGGCGGGGTCGGTACGAGGCAAGAACACCGCTTCAATCGTGTCCTCGCCGTGCGAGATCGACCACCGCTTAGCGTGTGCGTCGACGAACTCAATCCGTGCCCGCACGCTGCGTAGATGCTCGAGCAGGTCCTCGCCAACCATCCGCATGAACTCGTAGACAGGATCGCCCGGTTCGAGCTCTGGCTTGGCAGCGAAACGCCGCAGCAGCGTGATGTCGATAGGCGAGTTGAGTTGCGAGACGGCACGCCGAGGCACACCCAGCCACTCGGCGGTTTTCTTGGGGCCACGCGAATCGAACCATTCCGCGGTCTCGAGCCAGTCGCAAAACTGCAACGCGTCCTGGTACAGACCAAAGTGTTCGAGCACTAGACTCAGCGAGCACGTGGGGGCGTGCTCTCGCGGGTACTGGTGGTGGTCGAAGTTGAGTAGCCCCGCGTCGTCTGAACCGCCGATATCGACGACCGCGACCTCAGGGTCCTGCAGATCCTGTGGCGTCGGCACCCGTCGGTAGACCGGGACCTGGTTCTTGGCGATCAAGACACAAACCGCCAACAGGTCATCTTTATGGGCCCCCCCGGGGTGCGTCACAATAGCGCGGAACATACGGCCGCTATACCGCTCGCGGCCGAGGCCAGCAATCGCGGTGGTGCACGCATCGGCGCCAAGGCACTGCAAAAGCCCCGCTGTTGTCACGCGTCCCCGCCGGACAACACCAAGGCAACGACGATATTCGGCCCTGCCTCGCCTCCCGACCATCGTTGCGCATACACTTGCCCTGCCGCATGGATCTGGTTTCGTATTCCGTCGAGCTCGTGTCGCGCAGCGGCGCTGGCTTCGAGCAGACGACCCTGAGCGCGCATGACTGGCGGGTGCGCGCGCTTGAGCTGCGTGAGTACATCGACGAGCCGTTTTCGCTCGACCTGACCATGATCAGCGACGACATCGACCTCGACGTCGAGGGCCTCGTGGGCGCGAGTGTCTCCGTCACAATTGCCGGCACCGATCTCGAACGCATCGTGCGCGGCGTGGTCACCACCGCGCAGTACCTCGGCACGTTCGACCACATGGTGCAGATGCGGCTCGGAGTCCGGCCATCGCTGGCGTTGGCCGACCTGTTCGAGCGCTCCCGCGTGTTCCAGGCGCTCTCCGTACCCGAGATCGTCACCGCAGTTGCAACCGAGCATCTCGGGGAGCACGGGTCGGTGGACTCGGCGGCGCTGACGGCGACCGACTATCCACCGCGGGACTACTGCGTGCAGTTCCGCGAGACCGACCTCGCGTTCATCACCCGGATACTCGCCGAGGAGGGGATCGCCTCCGTCCTCCACCAATCCCAGGACGACGCCGTCGATGAGCAAACGCTCGTGCTCACCGACGCGACCCCCAGTTTCCGGGCGGTACCGTTGGCGACCGACGATCCCCAAGCCTCCGAGCCTCCGGTGATTCCAGTCGTCACTGATCGCGCGCAGCAAGCGGATACCGCATGCGTCACCGCGATGGCGTGGCGCCGCACGACGATGCCAGCCGGCCACCGTGCACGAACGTTTGACTGGAAAGCCCCCACGCGCGGTCCGATTGAGACGGTCGCCGAAACCGAAGACAGGGCCCCTTGGGAGCACGGCGAGGTCTTTCGTCATAGCGATCGCCGTACGATCGAGGATGGCGATGAGCACCTGGACGCCACCGAGCGCATCACCAAGGCGCTCCGCCAACGCGCCCAGACCCAATCGGCGCTCGCGGTTGGGCAGAGCAACGCACTCGGTTTTTTTGCGGGTGGACTGTTCACGCTCGACGGCCACCCAGGAAAAACGCTCGACCGCACGTACCTGCTGACCCACGTGATGCACCGCGCCGACTGTCCAGAGGCAGACCTGCGCGCCGGAGGTAGCGTGGCCGGAGTCAACTACGGCAACCGTAT
>JAESSZ010000559.1 GCA_016763875.1 Nannocystaceae bacterium | reverse complement strand
GCGGAGATCGACGGCGTCCCCATGCCAGAGGTCGCCGAGATTGCGGGCGTCAAACTCGACACCGCATACTCGCGTCTGCGAGCGGCGCGGCGCGAGTTCCAACGTGCGGTTCACCGACGCAAGGCCCAGACGATTAGGGGGGCAGGATGAGCGATCCGCAAAAAGACGACATCGTGCTCGATGACGACGCTGAAGCGATGCTCGCGGCGTTCCGCAGCGAAGAGCAGCTTCCGGCTGCACTGCAGGCGCGCGTTTGGTCGCGGGTCGAGGCTGACACCGAGACCGATGACGGTGTGCTCGCAGGAGTTGTCGTCGGACCTTGGCCTCGACGCGCTGTCGTCGGGATTGTCGCTGCGGCCGCGGCGGTAGCCCTGGTTTGGGTGTCCGCGGACGCAATGCAGGCGACCGACGTGGCGGGCCCCGTGCAAGCGACGCACGAGGCCAGGTTAGAGCGGCCTGCGGGCGAGATGAGTCCGGCAAGTGATGGCACCGCGACGCGAAAGCATGCGGCAGGGCGTGCAGAAGATGGCGCCACAGCCCACGAGGACGCAGAGGCGAGCACCACCCTCGACGATGTCGCGATACGGCCCAAGACCGAGACCGAGACCGAGACCAAGACCAAGGCAGTCCCTCGAGGCCGCCGTAAGCGTCGCCCCCCCGTCGCGGAACAACCCGACGTTGTGCGCGCCCCACGGTCCACGTTGGGCGACGAGATCGCGATGCTCGACCGCGCTCGCAAAGCACTGCTCGCACACGCTCCGAACAAGGCCGCGTCGATCCTTCGCGAGCACACCAAGGCATTCCCCAAAGCTGCCATGGCGCAAGAACGCCGAGCTCTGCTTGCGATCGCCGTCTGCGAAGGCAGCGGTCACGACGCTGGGCAAGGGCGCGCCAAGTCATTCCTGCGCGAGCACCCGACGGCCGCACTCGCGGATCGCGTTCGGTCCGCGTGCGGCATTGGATAAAAAACCGTGACGGACCGGTCGCCCGGGGGACTACAACAAGCGAATCCTAAGAGGCAATCATGAACCTAATCAAGCAGACCGTAGCCCCACTCTTCGTCACTCTTCTTGCTGGCTTGGCCGGCGTCACCCTGGGTGCGTGCGACCTCTCTTCGAAAGACATCGGCGACGAAACGCAAGGCGGCGACGCTGGCAGTGGCGACGGCGACATGTGCACTGAGGGCGACACCAAGCCAGACGAGGATGGCTGCAACACATGCGAGTGCGACGCGGATGGCAGCTGGGCCTGCACCGAGATCGCTTGCGCTGACGACGGTGGTGACGGGGGCGCGTGCATGCCCGGCGACACGAAACCCGACGAGGACGGCTGCAATACGTGCATGTGCGACGACGACGGCACCTGGGCCTGCACGCTGATCGGTTGCGGGGAAGACGGGTCAGACGACGGCATGGACGACAGTACGGACGGCGGCGAGTGCATGCCCGGCGACACCATGCCTGCAGACGATGGCTGCAATACGTGCGAATGCGACGACGATGGTTCGTGGGCGTGCACCGAGATTGCATGCGCCGAGCTGCCCGTGTGCCAAGACCCTGTGACGTCCGACGCGTTCGAGATTCTCGAAGCCGCGATCGTGGGGGACGAACTTCGAGTCACCGTGCAGTACAGTGGCGGCTGCGCCGAGCATGCATTCGACATGTGCTGGGACGCCGAATGGCTGGAGTCGGACCCCGTGCAAACCGGCCTGACCATCGCTCACGCCGATCCCGGCGACAAGTGCGACGCGCTGCCCACCGAGGAGAGAACGTTCGACCTGCTGCCGCTACAGCTGGAGTACGCGGCGGTCTACAGCCCGACGGGCACCCTATTCATCAATCTCGCGGGTTGGGACTCGGGACTGGCGTACTCGTTTTAGCGTCGAGCACATAACGCCACACCCCGTACGCGCGCAGCCAGGCTTCGAGCGCGGACAGTGGCTCCTCATCCTGCACCCCCTCGCTGACAAATGTGGGCATCGCACGAGCGAGCCACAACTTGACAGCGAGGTCGCGCAGTCCGCATTGCACCTCGCCGAAGTCTTCGTCACATACGGCGTAGCCGAACGCCGCGGCCCGAACAAAGAACGCCTCGCGATCTGCATCGATCGGCGGCACCTGGAGTACTTCGGCCATCAGCTGGGGGTCCTTACAGGTCACGGCCGTCGCGGCGATCCATGCGCCCACGCGACGCACCCGATCGACCTCGGAGCGCCATTGGGCATCCACACGCGTTCGCACCGCGGCACGACGCGCCAGCGCGGCCACAAATGGCACGACCGCTGCGGTCTCGGGCGCCGCTCGCTCACCGCTCCAGGCCTCGAGCGCGGCGGCCAAGCCGCTGGGAAGGGCGTCAGCCATCGCCCAACACGCACGCGCCACGTCCGGGGGCGTCGGCATATCGAGCCATTGGCGGATCCACGCGACGACGACCTTGCGTGGCTCGGTACGTTCGGAAGTCACCGAGATGGGGTCGGGAAGAACTGTGACGACAACGACCGGGTCGAGTTGAGACGACCGCGTGATCGCGGGGTCGACCAGCGGCTCACCACCGGAGTGATTGACGCTGTTCAAAACGCAGGCGCATTCGGTCTTGATCGAAACGCGGACCTCTTCGCCGTCATCGATGAACATGGCCGGGAACACGCTGCAGCCCTTCGGCTTGGCATCGGCACCCGCAGCCCGGTGGATCGAGCAGGCGCCGTCAGAGTCCAGATAGCCACAGGCACCGTTGTTGGCGACAACCGCAACCGCTCCGCCCGGGATCGACCCGCGCACGGGCAGAAATGCGCGCGTGCGAGAGACTGGACCAATCCGACGGTCCGGAAGCACCGCGGCTGCACGTTCCGCTTCGGGCAGTGCGAAGAGCACGGTCGAGTACATACGACAGCAACGTCCCGAGCGGTCGCAGCTCAGCGAGTACCCGGGCAACGGCCGCACGGGGAGATCCGGGGACGGAAGGGTCTCTTCGGTCTTCGGCGACGATGTCTTTGCCTCAGGCTCGGGGATCCGGACAACCAGGCCTCGGTCCTCCAGCGATGCCAGAAACTTTCTCGCCTCGTCGAGCTCCACGCGTGCACCGCCACGAGTCGCCGCGATGACGATGCCCTCGATATCGCGTGTTCCATCCGCGGCCGCGACCAACGCCCACTCTCGCTCTCCGATCCGCAGCACCTCTTCACTGCCCATGTCGAAGAGAATGACGGCGACCTTGCCGTCGATCACGTGGCGCCGGGCCAGGACGTGATTGCCCAAGCGGGGCCATGCAGCTGGGGTTGTCGTGGTCACCAGGCTGGGGAGAGTACCGCCAGATTCGACCCTGCTACACTGGGTCCGGCATGCAGCTTCGTTTGATTCTTATGCTGGCCGCAGTCGGCTTGGCGTGCGGCGGTGACGACGAGCCCGCCGATACCACGACGACCTTCGGGGGCGGCGGTCCCATGACCATGACGCTCACCACGATGACGAGCCTCACCATGGGAGAACCGACAAACGAGGACACGGGAGGCTCGACGGGGGGGACAACCGAAGCCCTCGATGACACAGGCGACTCCTCGACCGGAGAATCGCTGCCGGTTTGCCCGGGTGCATGCGTCGAGTTGGCACCACAGGGGTGGAGTGGCCCGGTCGCGACCATCGACTCCAGTCCGACCGACGAAGCGCCACCGTGTCCTGATTCGTTTTCAACCGTCGCGGTCGAAGCGTTCGACGACTTCGAGGCGACTCCGGCAGTGTGTGACTACGACTGCGGCGAGGCCGCGAGCGTGGTCTGCGACCAAATCGGGCGAATGGTCAACCACGGTTCTGTCGAGCCAAACTGCGCGGGCGCACAAGTCGACGCGGTCAATCTCGCCAACGGTGCGTGCATCAACGTCCCAGTGGGTGGCTCCTCCTCAGTCCGCCTGGAACCGGTCGAGCTGCTCGCACTGGGCGAATGCGAGCCGATCGCGGCGATCGAGCTGCCCGAGCCGACGTTCGGCACGCGCGTAACCGCATGCGAACCCGAAGTCATGCGCGGGTTCTCTTGCGACGAGGGCGATGCGATGGGCTGCATCGCCGAGGTCCCGGCCACCCCGCTTGGCGCGCAGATGTGTATCTGGCAAGAAGGCGAACACGACTGCCCTCAGGACAGTGGATACATCGACGATCGCGTCCTCTACAACGACTTCGAGAGCGACCGCGATTGCACAGAGTGTGCTTGCGACGACCCCGTTGGCGTGTGCGATAACGCGAGTGTCGCGCTGTACACCAGCGTCAACTGCACCTCGGGGCTGACGGCGCTGATGACGGGCGAAGGATTCTGCACGGAGGTCGGCGTCACGACCGCAACCGCCCGCTTCATCGCGGGAACACCGACCGCCTTCTGCCCCGCAGCTCAGGTCCAAGCCGTCGGCGAGGCCAATCCCACGCAACCGTTCACGCTGTGCTGCACGCAGTAGCGCTCAGTCTTGCCTGCGCACCACGGAAACGGACAAAGTAGACCCGATGAGGTCGCTTCGATGTTTGTGGTTTGCGGGGTGTCTCTCCGCTGCGGCGTGCTCCGCGCTTACGCAAGCCGATCTGAGTGACGAGGGCGGTAGCACGGGCACGCTCGACGCTACGTCGAACTTGACCGTCACAGGAGGAGACGACGACGGGGTGCAACCGTCCGTCGACGAAGGGTCGGCATCACAGGGCGGCAGCGGGTCGACGTCCAGCCCGAGCGAAGGCACGACAAGCGCGGGTGTGGACGGCGGCACCGTGGCGAGCACCGACGAGGGTGGGTCCGCCGGCACCACGAGCAACGGCGCCACGAGCAACGGCGCCACGAGTAGCGGCGACACCTCGAGCTCGGACGACGGGAGCTCAGATTCGGCCAGTTGCGACGAACCGCTGGGCACGACCGAAAACTGCGGTGCATGCGGCGAGGTCTGCGGTGGGTCAGACGTGTGCACCGAAAACGCGTGCACCTCCTCGCGACGGGTCTTTCTGAGTAGTGCTCAATACAACGGGAATCTCGGTGGGGTGACCGGCGCGGATGAAGCGTGCCAGACACTCGCCGATGCGGCCACGCTCGGTGGCCTGTGGCGGGCGTACATCATCGATTCCAAGCAAGGGCTGTCGCGCCATTCAATGATGGGTGGACCCTATCTCCGAATGGACGGCATGAGCATTGCGAACGATTGGACCGACCTCTCCGACGAGAGCATCGGCGCGACGCTCAACATCGACGAGTCCGGCAACAGCGTGGGCGGAAACGTCTGGACCGGCCTCGACAACGTCGTCGGAGCCTTCACTCACACCTGCTCGGACTGGACCTACGACGGACCTAACTGCCTAGGCGTCATCCCCTGCGGAGCCGCCGGTGAGTCCGGCACGACCGACGAACACTGGGATGGGTTTTGGATCTTCGACTGTGATTCTCTGTACCGGCTCTACTGCATCGAGCAGTAGCGACGTAGTCACTGGCCCTTGCACGCCGTGGGTGTGCACGCAGGCCGAACAGCCCCGAAACGTTCGCCTCATAAGTTCGGGTGCGTGCGCAACCACGTGTCGATCCGACGCGTGACCGCGACCGCCGCAGGGTGCGTCCCCGTGACGATCGAACGCGCATCGCG